>RSAS01000668.1 GCA_003934145.1 Candidatus Viridilinea halotolerans
CGCGCTGGGGGTGCGGGGGCATGGCCCCCGCAAAACCCCCATCCCAGTGGGGAGGACGCGGAGGGTGTAGCCCTCCGCGTCCTCCCCACAAACGGTAAAGCCGATCGCCGCAAGGCGAAGCCATCCCTTACTGTAGCAACAGGAGTAAGCAGTATGGCACCCGCAGACGAGATCCCTCCTGAAGAGATCGCAAAACTCGCCGCCGAAGAGTTGGCCGCGCAGGCAGAAGTCGAAGCCGAGGCATCTCTGGCCCGCTTGGAGGATCGTATCGGTGCCTTCACGGCCTATACCCTCGCCAGCGATCTGCTTGAGTTGCGCGAGATCTTTGCGGGCTCCTTCGAGCGCATCAAGGCCGAAGATTGGCAGCGCCGCACCGAACGCCGCGCCGAAGGCTGGACGCGCCGCCAGGCGCTTGCCCATGTCGCTGCTGTGACCCAGGCCTACAACCAAGTTATCACCGCTGCCCTTGCCGGCGAATCCATTGTCATTCCTGGACTAAACGAACGCACCGATCTCAAAGCCTTCAACCAAGCTGCCATCGAAGCGCGCGCTGAGTTGCCGATCGAGGAATTGGTCAACTCATTTCTCGATGCCCTGAGCGATGCGGCGCGTCTCGTGGCACCGCTCAGCATGGAAGAGATGGTGCGTCACGTCACGCTACCGCACCTCAGCAGCGCCCCGACTATCGGCGAGATATTTGGCTCTGCGCTGGCCCACGCAGGAATCATTCATGGTGCCCAACTCGCTGCGGCCCGCGCCCGCCCGATCTGGATCTACTTTCAGCCCGGCATGATGCGTCGCCAAATCACCCGTTTTGTTCACCTGCTCGCCCTCAACTACTGGCCCGAACGTGGCGGCGATTTGCATGCTACCATCGCCATCAATATTGCTGGCCAAGGCGGCGGAAGTTGGCTCATCCGCGTCAGCCCGGCGGGTGCTCATGGCAAAATTGGCCGCGCCCGCACCAACGATGTCACCTTCTCCTTTCACAACGCCGATCTCTTCTGCCGCCTTCTGACCTTCCAAACCCAAGGCTGGCGCCCCTTCCTCCTCCGCCGCCTGCGCATCCAAGGCCAACTCAGCCTCGCCCGTCGTATTCCCAACTTCTTTATGCCAACATAAGCAACGTAAAGTCGCATAAACGAACACATCCTCAACGACCTGAGCCACCCTGCCGCACCCGCCGCATGGCGCGGCTTCAGCGACCAAGTTAAAGGAACAATATGAAATCTCAACCACTCTGGTGGCAATCAAATACTATTTATCAGATCTATCCGCGCAGTTTTCAAGACAGCAATGACGATGGAATTGGCGATCTGCCAGGCATTACCCAGCGGCTCGACTATCTGCAATGGCTTGGTATAGATGCCATTTGGCTTTCGCCGATCTACCCTTCGCCCATGGCCGATTTTGGTTATGATGTGGCTGATTATGCCAATATCGACCCGATTTTTGGTACATTGGCCGATTTTGATCTGCTCTTGCAAGAAACGCATGCCCGAGGCATGCGTCTCATCCTCGATCTCGTGCCGAACCACACCTCCGACGAGCACCCCTGGTTTGTGCAGGCGCGCACTGCGCGTGAGAACGCCTACCGCGACTGGTACATATGGCGCGATGCGGCCCCCGACGGCGGCCCGCCCAACAACTGGTTGAGCTATTTTGGTGGCCCAGCGTGGACATTTGATCCTGCCACGGGCCAGTACTACTTGCACCTCTTCGACCCCAAGCAACCCGACCTCAACTGGCGCAACCCGGCTGTACGCCAAGCCATCCATGACGTGATGCGCTTCTGGCTGGCGCGCGGCGTAGATGGCTTTCGCATCGACGTGATCTGGATGCTGATCAAACACCCCGACCTGCCCGATAATCCGCCCGATCCCGCCTGGACGCCCGCTGAGAAGCCACAGAATCGCTTGGCGCACGTCTACGATCAGCAGCAGCCCGAGGTGCATAACGTTATTCGCGAGTTGCGTACTGTTGCCGATGAGTTCCCCGATCGCGTCCTGATCGGCGAAATCTACCTGCCGATTGAGGAGTTGGTAACCTACTACGGCGCACAGCTCGACGAAGTGCATCTGCCCTACAACTTCAACCTGCTCAAACTGAAGGAGTGGTCGGCCCCTGCCGTGCGCGACTTAGTGGAGCGCTACGAGCGAGCGCTACCGGCGGGCGCGTGGCCCAACTGGGTCTTGGGCAACCACGACCAACCCCGCCTTGCGACGCGGGTAGGCCAGCCCTTGGCGCGCCTAGGCCAGATGCTGTTGCTCACGTTACGCGGCACCCCGACGCTCTATTATGGCGACGAATTGGCCATGGAGGACGTAGCCATTCCCGCCGAGCGCGTGGTTGATCCGCAGGGCATCCGTGCCCCCGGCTGGGGGCGCGATCCGGAGCGGACTCCTATGCAGTGGGACGACACCGCGGGCGCTGGGTTTACCACGGGCACCCCATGGCTGCCCCTCGCCCCCGATTCCACCCGGCGCAATGTGGCCCTCCAGCGCGAAGGCAGCCGCACGCCCTTGGCGCTTGTGCGCCGCCTGCTGGAGTTACGGCGCAGCCATGCGGCCTTAACCTTCGGCACCTACCAGACTGGCCCCGTGGATCACGCCCAGATCTTTGCCTACTGGCGCAATCATGGCGAAGAACGCATGCTCGTGCTGCTCAACTTTGGTCAAGAGGCCGTGCAACTCGACCTAAGCGCCCATGGCGCACAAGGCCACCTCCTGGTGAGTACGCTCATGGATCGCGCTGGCACACTTGATCTGGCCACCGTGAGCCTGCGCCCCTACGAAGGGCTGCTCATGGTTTGTCTAACATAACAGGACTTACGCGGTCGGCGTTTTTCGCCTGCGGCAGCGCGGAAAACAACCATCTTTTGCGGTGTTTTGGCGGCTGCGCCGCCAAAACATCGCAAAAAAACAGATTCTTTCATCCTGCCGGAGGCAGATCACCGGGTTACGCGGTCGCCTGACCAGGCGACCGCGTAACTTCTGTAACATAATGCACGGCAAGGGTAGGCGAGGGAACCAAGTTCCCTCGCCTACCCCCCCCCAATCAGGCGGTTCGCGGTGGCATAGCCACCGCGAACCGCCTTTTTTTGACCAATTTTGAGCAATTTTCCAAAACGACCGTATCTTTTGGGGCTTTTTTGCGGTGTAAGAGTAGCAGCAATTTTTTCTAGCGGGCAACGCTCGCTACTAACCCCCAGGAGCCGCGATGAACCCCTCTTTTCCCCCCTTGGTGCTACCGCACCACCAGCGGCAGGTAGACCGTGTGCGTCTCGACGCGGCACAGCCCGATGTCGATCCCGGTGACGACGGCGCGGCGATCCTCTGGCATCCAGAAGACCGGCGTGGCCCAGAGCGGCGTCCCTGGCAGCAGGCCCACCGTCATGTCGTTGTCGCGTGTCCGGTCGTCGCCCGCCTGGAACGGCGCGGGGACGTAGCCCACCGGCTTGTCCTCGCCCCGGATCGAGATGAAGTAGGGTTCGCCCTGCCCCGCGAGGCTGAAGGCGTAGTTGCCGAGGAGCAAAGACAAGGCAGTGTACTGAATATCAGGAGCATCGGCGTGGATCTCCCCGCCCACCAACTGGTTCGTCGCTTCGTCCCAGATGCCCGCGTAGCGCAGGGTCACCATGATGTTGGGCATCAGCGGCTCGGCGTCTTGGCGGATGCCGTCGCAGTTCAGGTCGTCC
>RSAS01000689.1 GCA_003934145.1 Candidatus Viridilinea halotolerans
CATCCCAATCACCTATCCGTGACTTGCCGAGCGAATGTTCTGTCCGCCCATGAACCCGCTGGGGGGAGGAGTCCGGCGCCCTCCCCCCGCAGGGGGGAGGGCTGGGGAGGGGGGCAAAGGGCTTATTTGCAAGGTATTGCTCTTAGGGAAGCGGATGTTGTTGATTGCCCCGTTGCTTGACCACCCTGAGCGAAGGTTCGTAGGAACGTTCCTGTTTGCGCCGTAGGTAGTGCCGACTTTAGGGAAGCGGATGTTGTTGATTGCCCCGTTAAAAGGTTCGTAAGAACGTTCCTGTTTGCGTCATAGGTAGTGCCGACTTTAGTCGGCATCCCATTGCTGCCAAAGATCTCAGCCGACTAAAGTCGGCACTACGATGCCCGCTCATGGACTATTCAGCATGACAGGCTGCTGGCATACGTAACAATTTCTGCTTCCCTTAACACCCTCACCCACCCCGCGCCGCCCGCTTCTCCGCCAGCGTATAGTGCAAATCGTTCAACCGCTCGCTCCCGTCGGGGTTGGTGCCGCGATCTTTGTTCCATTTGACCGTGAACTTCGCCCGTAGTACGCCCGCCAGCACGAAGGGCCGAATGTTCAGCCGCACGCCATCGTTCAGGTCGGGGCTCCAGCCGAGCGCCTGCGCCGCCAGCGGCTTCCAGCGCACGTAGATGTCGTAGGGCGGCTCGCCAAGCTTGATCGCCTCGAGTTGCTTTTGTAGCGCCAGCGCCGCCACCAGCCGCCCGTCGGCCCCCCCTTCGCCACGCTGCACCGCCGCCCGCTGGCTCTCGATCCAGCCGCCCAGGTAGGTGTAGATCAGCTTGTCGAGCCGCGCCGCGTCGAGTTGGTGGTAGTTGAGCAGCGCCGCAAAACCATCCTTGCGCCCGTCCCAGATGTGCCAGATGAAGGGGCGATTGTGGAACATGGCGCAGTGCTGCTTGAAATAGTCGTCGCGCAGCCACGCGCCCAATTCGCTGGCCCCCACGGCGCCCAACAAGCGCGCTTGCAGCGCCGCATCCCACTCCGCGCCGTAGGCATGGGCCAGCAAGACGCGCAGCCGCTCTTCGGCAGGCAGTTCACGCGCCACCGCCGGCAGGCAGACAATCCCGTCACTATCAACAAACTCGCCTAGCCCATCCGCCTCCTGCTGCGGCCAGCGGTAGCCCAGCAGCCGCGCCACCGCCACCTGCAACGGCGCCTCCGCGCCAGCAGGCCGCCCGTTGAAGAGCCATTGCGTCGGGTCGGCAGAGTAGGGTTCCGGCAGCGGCCCCGCCTCCTCCGCGACTTTTTGCCAACGCGCCAGGTCGAAGGGGACTTTGACAAGAGTGGCGTTGGTGACACTTAGTTTTTGGTCTATTTTTCTAACTTCATAAGCAAATTCGGACGAAGAGCAGTATGCCCAAATAGCTGGCAAATACTCTGGATGTTTGGGAATAATCGTAGCTGCACCATTTTGAAAAATTTCTCCGGTATATAAGGCTGCTGCAAGACCCGCCATCTGACTAATAACTACGCCTTGTTTACCCCAAGCTCGGTAGCCTCTTGTAGGTCGGTTTCCCAGCTCCTCTGACAGCTTTATCATTTCACTTTGTCCATTTTGCCAGAGTAGAATTTGCTCGCGCCCACTATATGGCTTAGTTGGTGAAAATGTAACCTGAAGAAAAACCCAATCTTCCTTGAGAGCATCTACTTCCCAAAATTGACGTGCAAACCTCACAGCATCTCCCGAACCCAAACCCCAGTAGCTATCTGCATACTCCTGTAGTAAAGGAAAATCAGTGACTGTATTATCTATTGATACTCGTGCATCAGGATTTTTTAATTGTAAGAATTGATTAAAAAATACAATTACACTATTTTGCATGTTGTTTATTTTTTGAATAATAGATCTATGTGAAGATGTGTCTATCAATAGCATCATGGTCTCAGCACTTGGTTTGAAATTCTCAATGATTGATAATCCGACGTTAAAATCCCACATCGGTGTTTGGAACGACTGGGCACCGAGGTTAACTACTGCGCGCCAAGTCTGATCAGACAGCAGCTTCACACGCAATTTGGTATAGCTCGTAAGAAACCGCCAGTTATGCGGCGTCACTAACACATAACTGCCACCGATCACCATAAAGTTACGGCAACGCTCAACAAATACCGTTGCCAAATCGCTTTTAGATTCGCCATAGTACGCAACACAAAATGCTCGTAAGACTTCACCCTGCTTACTGCCCGACAGAAACGGCACATTGGTCGCCACCAGCGTATACGTGCCCGCCAGCAGGCGCGCGGCCTTGGCCACACCCTCGGCGGCGGCACCAAAGACTTCGGCAGCGGGGTCGCGCTGCTCGCCGCGCAGCGCCTGGGCCAGCAGCGGCTCAACTTCGCTATAGTCGGCGCTAAACATACGCTCGTTCTCTGGCAGGTCGGCAGGGTTGATCAGGCTGCCCAGGTCGGGCGCGTGCGTGAAGAGCTGGTAGAGCCGTTCGAGGCCGCGCTGCAGCCGGTCATCACCACCAGCCAGGGCCAGCCAATCGGTCAATTGGCCCTCAACCGGAATGCCCGAACAGGCGATCTTCAGCGCGGGCAGCGGGCGGTAGCCACCCGCCCGCCATGCGGCAAAGGCCAGCGCAAAGGCCGCGATCTGCGTACAGCGCGGATCGAGCTCTAGGCCGTGGATATTGTCGCGCAGCGTCGCCTCAGCCGCCGCCGCCTCGCTCAACCCCTCCTCCTCCATCCGCATGCGGCGCAGCATTTCGAACGTCGCCACCAAGAAGTGGCCCGAACCGCAACAGGGGTCAAGCATCGTCACCTCAGCGGCGCGTTGCGGCCAACCGGGGAAGCTGCCAGCGGCGGGCGTCCCATCGTCGCGGAAGCGCAAATAGTGCATCTCCCGCACCAACGGACTCGCCGGATAGCGTGCCGCCCACCAAGCCCCCAACGAATTCTCGAGCAGGAATTGCACCATGTAGGGCTCGGTAAAGAGCTGCGTCACCGGCGCAATGTCGGCCCCGCCAATCTTACGCCCACTCTGATTGACCGCCTCTTTACGCTGCTTCTGCCAAAACTGGTAGACCCAACCAAGCGCATCATCAGCCGTAAAGAGCGGGGCGGGCAGCTCAACCACGATACGTTCAAGGGCGCTGCGCCCCTCGGCGGCAAAGCGCAGTTGGGCGGTCGGGTCGTTGGGGCGAAAGATACCCGGCAGCATCAAGCCAGCATAGCGCGCCGCCAACTGCCAAGCATCAGGCTCACCCTCATCACGGGCCAACTCAGCACACTCATCGAGCGTCACCGGCACACCAGCCGGATGCATCAGCAGATCATTCTCGGCCAAGAAGCGCGCAAAGAGCATACGATGCCACTGCACATAGGCCACCTCCTCAACCAAGAGCGCCATGCCAGCGGCCAGCTTCCCCTCGCCAAGCTGAAGCGCCCGCGCCCGCAGGCCACTACGCAGACGGCGCTGCGCCGCATCCAACGACGCAAAAGGCACCGCCTGTGCAACCGCCAAAGCATCCAGCGCCGCAGCAGCGGCATGTTCCGCCTCATCGCGGGCCGTCATCACACGAGCCTCAAGCATACGGCGCAGATCGCTAGAGAGAGGGGCCATGAGCTACTCCTTTATTCTTTAGACATGGTTCGTGGCAACTTTACAGTTTGCGCCAACAGGTAGTGCCGACTTTAG
>RSAS01000200.1 GCA_003934145.1 Candidatus Viridilinea halotolerans
CACTAGTCGAAGGCATCCCCGCGCCACCCAACCCGCAGCGCCTCACGCCAGCGGAACGGCGGCACACCATCGTGGTCGGATCAGAAGGCGATGGTAAGACCCAAACGCAGATTGCCTTTCTCGTCGCGGACATTGCCCAACATGCTCATGTGGTCTGGGCATCAACCAATCTTTCGCTCTATCACAGCCGCGACCAATTGACCGACCTGCGCCCAATTGCCCACCTGTTTGAACACACTCGCGAGCCCGCTGACATCCTTGCTGTCTTGCAGTGGGCGGCTGCCGAGGTAGAGCGGCGCATGCAGGCATATCACGATGACCAGCCCCACGGTCACCCCATCGTCATCCACGTAGATGAACTGGGCGGGCTGCACCGTATCTTTGGCGAGACACTCATCAAGGCAATGCGCACCATTGCCGAGCAGGGGCGCAAAGTGGATGTCTTTCTCTTCTTGGTGGCCCACAACGCCCTTAAGGAGAGTACCGGCCTAGATGCCGCACTCAAACCGCTCTTCAAGACGCGACTCTTGGGCAATGTGGATCAGTCCACCTGGACGGCCCTCGTCGGCCCGGGCATCAAGTTGCGCGGCATCCCCGATGGTCAAGGCATCTGGCACCACCCCGACAAGCGTGGTAGCGTCTTTGAGGTGCGCATCCAGCGCCCGACGGCGCACAACTTGAATTGGATGAGTCAGCGTGATGCGCCAACCTGGCCGAGCATCTTGGAAGCAGCACGAGCGCTGCGGGCGAGCGATTCGCCCAGCAATGGGGCCGAGCCAGCACCCTCTGGCCCGTGGGTACCGAGTGAGTTGCACCAGCAGGTGCAGGCCATCGTGGCCGCAGAACTTCCCGAAATCCGGCGCTTGCTGCGCGAGGAGGGGGTGAGTTTAGTCAAAGCGCAGGAGTTGACCCGCACCTCCAACCGCGCCTTGGCCCGGCGCATCGGCCTCGGAGAGAACGGCGGCTCGGCAGCGGTGCGCGTGCGCGACCTGATCGCGGAGTGGGAGCAGCGTGGTGGGGTGCGGTTGTTTGAGGTGGAGGCAGCACGGACTGAGACCGACGCCAACGCTCTTGTCGCACGCGTTGCTCACGACCGATCCCATGCGGCGAGTGATCCACCGCTTTCACTGGCTGAACCGTGCTAAACACAAACGCCCCCTGGCAAGTACTGCCAGGGGGCGTTGTTGTGTCTCCCTCCATGCGCCATTACCGTGATGATCTCTACAACCCCAACAGCGCCCAAAAGGGCATCGCGGAGATCCATATCGCCAAGCACCGGAATGGCGAGACCGGGGTGGTGCCGTTGCGTTTCGAGGCCAGCGCGACGCGCTTCTGGTCAATAGACAAAACGGCCAATACGGGGCACTACGCCTAACGCATTTCCATCCCGCTGGGAAACTCAGTCCCGACGCTGGGACACCCCCAGTGGCCCCTTCGCTTCGGCACAGGGAAGGGGCGTTGAGCGCACCTCCTGCCCCCTCCGCGCCGATTCGCGCCAGACCCTATCCCTGTCCCTCCCAAGCAGCTTGCGCCTACGACACGCCGCCTGTGTGCGTGCGCGACCGCATCGCGGAGTGGGAGCAGCAGGGGGGGGGATACAGCTCTTCGATGTGAAGATGGATGCCCCATCCGACCCAAACGTGACGCATCCGTCATCCCCCGTGGCGGAGCCGTGTTAAAACAGACGCCTCTGGCTTCACCGGCCAGGGGCGTTTTGTTTGCTTCACCAGAAGGTATCGTAAACGTTTGTAAGAACCCTCGCGTTCTTCTACGTTGTATTGCGCTACAACGCGAGAGAAACGGGTACTATGCTGTGTGTCGATAGAGCAACGAACAACTGAGATTCAGAATCTCCGACGGTGTGAGCGCCACACTCCACCATCCACCCTCCAGAAAGGTTCCAGACCACCAGCTTCCGCTCCATTCACCGCCTCGACCTACTGCCATGCGATGGTTTGTCCCAACATTGGCGTTCGGTGCAGGAGAAGACACAAAAATTGGCGACGAAGCTTGTTCCATTCCATTCACATAGAGACGAGTTGCCGTTTCTCCCAACGTGTACGACGCGGCCCAGACCTGCAATCCAGAGGGGAGGTCTGAACTGGTACGGCATGTGCAATACCGGCCAGATGCTTGGTCGCTATGGAACCCGGTGAGATGTAATTTCGTAATGGCCCCATAACCGCCTTGCCCAAGTGACCAAAACGTCGCATTTGAGCCATTGCTATGATTCGAAGAAAAAACAAACGTATTACTTGCAATGGTTTCTGGGACGACGAGCGCCACCATCGTCCATGATGCGAGTTTTGACACCACGTCGTCGGAGAGAAGCCATTGTCCGCCATTGAATTGGAGTGCTGGCGCGTTGTGGTAGGTGGTTTGCCAAGGTCGTGCCGTCGTGGTCGCCTGACTAAACACCACACCGCGATACGCAATGCCTGCACATCGCCCCTGGACATACGACGCTTCCGCAGGATCAAGCCAACACTTCACCTCGTCGTAACGGGGTAAGGCGACCGATGGGCGCGGTTCTCGATGTTCTGGTTGTGCGCCGAGATCGTATATCCCCACCAGCGAGCGCGTGAGCGATATGCGCTCCGCTTCGCCTACTGCGCGATTCCACAGCGCAAATTCAGCTAATTGACCCCGTACTTGTTGCACACCATCCGGTCTGCCCAGGATAAACCCATCGTTCGTATCGGAACAACTGATGCTCTGTACCAGTTTACGCGAAACGACAACAAATCCATGATACACAGATAGTACGTTGTGTTCACGAATATACCAACGGATTCTCCACACGTTATCATTATCATCAGTCGGCGTAGCCGTTCCGTTATTGCCATCCACGCGAAAGACGGTGTCTGTTGTCGTATGGGCATGAAAAACAATTGGCCCTCGAAACGGTGATGTGTACTCAAACTTCCCATAAAGCATTCCGTACGATGCTGACGCATTCACCTGCCTACTTACGGCAAGAATGGTGAAGTCACCCGTGCCGAAGGTAATGGCATTGCTGTGGCCGACGGTGAGGTAGCTACTTCCGACACTCGTATCAAACGCCGGTAGGCCGTGTACTGCGTTGTGAACCAATGCAATATTGCCTACCGGCGTAACCACCAGTTGATGCGGGCCTACGTCTCTGACCGACACGACAGACCCGGTAGATGACGCCTGCACGCCCATCCTCGCATTGATCCAAAAAACGAGACCAGGAATGGTGTCCAGGTTTGCGTGGAACGAACGAAGAGATGCCTCGCTTCTTCGCTTGGGAAAGTTCCCGAATGAGATCATGTCGGGTACTCCCCGTAATTCACTTGTACACTCACCTCAAACGCCCCACTTGGCACTGCCGTGTTCAGCCGTACCCGAATCTGATGCCCTCCACCAATGAACTCTTGGATATTGTTTGGATCGAGGTCATGGAGCGTGGTCGGATGAAGCAACGTGACATTGCTCACCCGCCCTGCTGCCGCCGCAGGGAGATCCCCACTACAGATGAGATGTTCTGCATTGCCGTCATAACGCAGCACGGTAATGATGCGCGTCTCGATGAGGTTCCCTGCTGCACGGAGGGTCACGGCGATGCCTCCCTTCGCAGCGCACGTCGGGAATGACTTCGTGGCGGTTCCGTCGGCGTTTGTAAACTTGACAAACTCACTACGGAGCGTGTCGGGAAACATTGGCATGCTCATACGGCTTACCCAAAGGGGCGCATACCGTTACAGTACAGCGCCGCCACAATGCGCGAATACCCATCCTCGCCATCGCTTCCATCAGTCGTAAGACTCGCGGAAGTATGTTGTGCGACCTCGTATGACGCGAATACTGCGAGTCCTGGGCTTGGTGCTTCATGCACGTTGATAGAGGTCACATGCGCTACTGCTCCATAAAACTCCACCTCCGACACAGACCATTCGTACTGCCCTCTCGTCAGCCCAACAACCTGCCAGTACCGAGCTATCCCGGTCAGGTTATTGTCTTGTCCTTGGTCTCCTGATGCGAGCGCGACCGTCCAGTCAATTCCATTATCGGAACGCTCTACTCGGTACGTGCTGCACCCCCCAAAACCGTTCGGAGGAGTACCGACAAGAACGACGCTCACAAGGGCCGTTGCTTCTTCAAAATCCCACCGCAGAACGGGAGTGGTGTAGCCACTTGACCAAAATGGGGATACCGTCCTCTTCCCATCCACGACGCAAGAGACCGGAGAACTTCCATAAAAACCACCACTGTTGTAGCCATTCGCAAAGATGGGCATACGGTTGAGGAGCAGATTAGGAAAGGCTGGGGTAAAGGGTGCCTGCTGTGTATCCCCTCCTGCCACCGGCCTCGTCGTGACGCTGATGGTTCCCTGCTTCGCTGGCATCGGGAGCATGAACAGGGTGTTTGTTCCATCCACCGTGCCGATGAGTTGCAGATCCGTAACGTATGGGGTATTTCCTGTTGCTCTTGTTGGCGTCCACATTGCCCCATTCCACGCAAACATGTCGCCCGCGCTCGGCTCGGCGCTGTCCACAGGCCACCCTTGGATCTGCGTGGCATTTCCATCGCTCCCGCCGCCACCACTGCTAATGGTTCCCGGCTCCCAGCGATTGAGCGCGTGGCTCCACATCGGCACCTGCCCATTGGCTGGTGCTGTGGCGGAGAAGGCGCGGTTTTGAAGACGCACGACGGTGGCGCTGACCACGGGCCCAGCCAAGTCGCCGCCGGTCGTGGAACTCCCCAGGCGCGGGTCATCAGCCCGCACGATCTTCTGGCTACTCACTTCGCCCGCTGCCGCCACTGGCACCTGGTCAATCGCAAGCGGGGCCACCCACCCCGCTGCGATGCGCCCCTCGGCGTTGGCCCGGGGGATGCCATTAATGCTTGGCACCGTGGCGACCTCGCTTGCTTCCACCAAGTCGGGGGTGCGTACCAATTCGCCGCCACTCAGTTCTATTGCCTTGCGTGGCATCACGCTGCCTTTCTGCTCGCCTCACGCCTCCTCGCCTCGCTGCCTCCCGCCTCCTCGCCTCCCGCCTCCCGCCTCCCGCATCCTCGCCTCCTCGCCTCCTCGCCTCCTCGCCTCCTCGCCTCCCGCCCCGCCTCACAACCGCACGACCGGACTCTTATCAAACTGCACCCGCACCGAGCCGCCTACCTCGGCCACGAAACCTAACCGTTGCACGACATTGCCTGTGGTGCTTGGCGGCGTCTTGGAGCAGCCTCCGCTCGTCGTCGCGGAGAGAAAGACCGACACCCCCACGTCACCCGCCACAAAGCCCGTCGTTGCCACCGATCCGTTGATGCCGCTGGTGAAGACCTGGGCACCTTCGCCTGAGTTGCACGCCGTGGTCACATAGCCTTGCGCGGGTTTGGTGTTGTCTGCCGCGTTCGCCCGGCGTATCCGACGCTGGCCACTGACGACGTGGAAATGAATCCAGTCCCCTGCGGCCAAGCTCTCACTGGCGATGACCGTCTCGGCTGACACTCCGCCCGATGCCGGCAGGAAGCTCTCGTCAATTTTCCCATCCAAGGCCCGCGTGCGAAGAATCTTGTTCCCATCCGTCGCCCCAGCAGACGTGGCAATCGCTTCGCGCCGCTCCATCTCGCCAATGATGGTGTTCATGTCCATGAAGTATCGTCCCGACATCCTGACCTCCTCTGTCGCTCATGCCCTTCGCCTCTTCGCCTCCCGCCTCCCGCCCCCGCCTCCCGCCGCTCCGCCTCCCCGCCGCTCGCCTCCCGCCTCTTCGCCTCTTCGCCTACTCCCGCAACCGAAAGCGAAACTCGAAGCGCACTAGCACGCACGTCCGCAAGCCATTGAAGCCAACGATGACCCCCATCGGCTGGATCGTCTCGCCGACCTGTGCTGGGGGCGTGAGCGATGCTTTGCCGTGGGTGGTGAGAAACACCGTGCGCCCGATGTCGGCGGCGGTGGCCCCAGTGACCGTGCCCCACTGGTTTTCGCCGTTCACAAAGATGTTCACCACCTCGTTCACCCCCGCCGACTCGGCCACAAACCCCGCCGCCCCACCGGGCGTGGTGGGCGTGGCTCGGCGCGCCCGCTGTTCCCCCGCCACCTCGTGCAGCCCGATCCAATCCCCCGCCGCCAAGCTCTCGCTGCTCCGGCGCACTAAGGACGCGCCAGAGAGCCGTGGATCGTTGGCGCGTACCAACTTGGGCGATACCTCCCCAATGGCTGCGATGGGCAGCCGCTCATCCGGCACGGTGTCGCTGACAAGCTGATCCGCCGCCAATTCAAGCAGCGTCGGGTCGATCCCCCCCAACGGGGGCCTACCCTCAAGATCACGCCAGTGAACCCGCTGGTTGGGCGAGCTCGTCTTGGCGAGGTAGTAGCCGGGCGTGACGTGTGCGTCGCGCCGTCCGGCGTGGGCATGCAGCGCGTCGGTCGCGGCGTGCGTTGCCGTCGTTACCGCAGCGGCGATTCCCCGCTGCGCCTGCCCCGCTCCCTGGTGGGCTGCATCCTCCGCCAAGCGGCGCAACGCGCGTTCCATATCGTGGTCGTGGCTCATCGCTCCACCAGCCCCATCCGCAAGCAAACCGCGCTCACCCCAGAAGGGGTGAGTACCGTTGCCCATTGCGTGCCGTTGTGCGCGAAGATGGTGCGCTGCCCCTGGGTGGTCGCCTGCACGCTCACCGCCCCCGCGCCCCGCCCGCGTGAGCCAGCCACCACCGGCCCGATGGCTACGCCCGTGCCAACCACGATCTGCACCGCTGGCGCCGTCTCCAGATTGACGAGCAGCCCCACGCCTTCGCGGTTGCCCACCACCACCCCCGCTTCGCAGACCGCAATGCTCCCGCCGGCGGCGGTGAGCGGCGTCGGGGCCACGCTCCGATAGTCGGGGGTGTGCGCCACATTCTGCGACCAGACCGCGTAGGCGGCGCGGGTGTCAGGGCCGGTAGTGGTTTGTGGGGCGTAAGGCGTTTCGGGGCCGTCTGTGAGCGTTGATCCGGTGATGGTTGCGATGGCGTCAGGGGGTTCAACGTCAAATGCAGGGTAGGGCTGCGCCGCCCGCGAGACATGCCCGAACACTTCACCGTTAGCCCCGCGTACAAGTCGCGTGAGCAGCCGAAACGAGCCACTTGGCGCAGGGGCGACGATGCTGCTCCCGTTGCTCCAAGAACTACTCGGCGTACCGCCACTGCCGCGCACGTAATACGCCTGGGCCGAGCGCGAGGTGCCCCACGCACTGAAGTACAAGGCGTTCAGAAGCCACTGATCGCCGCCGGTGAAGATCGCGTCGTAAATCCAGGCGCCGTAACCCGTAGGGGCAGGCATATATATCTGCACCCAGGTCTGCCCCCCGTTATCTGTCGCATAGGCATGCAATCCTGCCCAAATAAGCCAATGCGTTGCAGAGCGAAAGGGGCTGATGGCAATCCCTTCCCATGCCGCGCTCGGCAAGGGTGGCAGCAGCCCGCGCCAGCCAGGGAGCTCCGGGTCATAGACCCAGATGCGATCCGCCGCCCCGGTCTGGCCCGAGGGCAGCAGCACGATCTGCGGCGGGCGCGCCGGATCGACCGCCTGCCCGTAGCCGATGCGATGCGCGTCGCCCACGTCAATCGGAAAAATATTACCGCTCGCCATCAGAATCTTGCACGGCCCGCCATCCACCGTTTCGCCGCCAAGGTGGGCTACAAAGCCGCCCCCGTCCGCTGGCAGCAGCTTGTAGAGCTGGGTGACTCCCAGGTTAGCTAGATAGCCCAACTGCCCGAACAGCCCGTCGCGGATCATATCGGACGCCCCGCCGGACGCGACGAGGTAGCCCGCCTCGTATTGAAGTGGCGTCACGCTGGCGAGGTCCGTGGGCAGCGCTTCCGCTGGGATGAGGCTCCAGTCAATGGTATGGCCTTGAACGAACTGCCAGGCGTCGTCGAGTGACTCCGTCCCACTCCACACCGCCAAGTGACCCCACGGCGCGGAACCCACCTTGCGGCAGCGTGACCCCTCTGGGCCCGTGAGCAGCGGCGTGAAGGTGGCCCCGTCGTAGCTCACAAACAGGCTCGGCCCCGCACACACACTGATTTCATTCCCGTTCACCGGCGAGTTTTCACAGTATTCCACCGCGTCGGGAAAACTCGCGACCTCCACCCACGCCATCCCGCCGCTACTGGAGCGGTAGAGCGTCGTCGCGGCACCAGCCAGCACATCCTCTGGATTGCCCTCGTTGACCCACATGCAGGTCACGCTGCCTGAGATCGTGGCCGCGAGGGGCGGCGTGGTAGCCAACAGATCCTCGGTACGGAAGATCGCACCATCGGCAAACCCTGCCAGCAACGGCCCGTTGTCATTTATCGTTGGCACGGCAGTGCATGCGCTGGTGTGTTCAAACGAGCGCCAGCCCGCGACATCCAGCACCCGCCAGCCCGTCGCCCCGCTCGCCACCGAGATCGTGCGCGTGAAGACCTCACCCGTCGGCGGAATGACCGCCTGGGTCGCTGTGGCCCCTTCGCCGCTGGCACTCTCAACCGTCAGCGTGATGCTCGCGCCTTCTAAGGTGGGAAAGACGAAGATCGGCTGCGGGATGGGTTCTTGCTTCTTCGAATCCTCTTCCTTGCGCCAGGTCACCGTCTCTGGAGCAGGGGCAATATTCCCCGCACAGGTCGCCGTCCAAGTGCGCTCCACCAGCCCAAAGCCTGACGGGTCGCCACTCGCATCAGTCGCTTCCACCAGCGTATGCACCGCGATCTGCCCCGCGAGCTTGATCGGCTGCACCTCGTAGCGCATGCTGAACGCGGCCTGCGGCGGCGGGATGCGCGACATGTCCCCCTCCGCAGGTCGCGCCCCCACACTCAGCGTGATACCCATCTCATCGCCGCTGGTCATCACGTCCATCACGATAGCTGGGGTGGCGGCGGAAAAGCCCAACTCTGGGTGGCGAAAGCGGATGCTCTCCCCGTGACGCAGGTTGGGGTTGAGCGGCACGGTCACATCAACCTCGGTCGCCTCCCGATTGCGCCGCACGATCTCCCGCGCTGCGATGCGCTCGGCGCATGCGTCGGTCTGGAGGAAGGCATAGGTCTCCGTGACCTCCTTACCGCTCACCCCCAGCAGCGTGAAGGTCGCATCAGCGATCTGCTTGGTCGATTCCAGGCGTGGCCCCTTCGCGGTGAAGCGCGCCACCACATCCTCCGTGCCAACGAGCGTGCGCCGGGCTTGGAGGATGCCCAGTTCATCCCCCTCCGCCGCGAAGGCGTAGGTCAGGGTGGTCGCACCGGTCGGCCCGGGCCAGCCTGGTGCATCCACCAGCGTGAGCCGCCCGTCAGGCAGAACAAAGAGGCCGCACCCGCCAAAGGTCAAGAGGTCTTGGAGTACCTCGCGGATCGACTGCCCCGCCGCCACGACCACCGCCTCCACCGGCCCAAGCGCGAAGTCGGCCCCTGGGTCAAAGAAGGGGCCGCGTTCAGCGGCCTCAATCCCCGCCACGTCCAGCAGGTCGCGCACCGCATCAGCAAAGCTGCGTCCGCTCCAGACCACATCTGTCGGCAGCGGGGCCGCGAGGCGGGCGAGGCTATCCACCAGCCCCACCTCGTAGCTCAGGGGCATGTCGCTGATCGGACGGGCATCGAGGCGTCCGGTGAAGAAGGTGGTCGTATGGACACCGTTGAGCGTCAACAACACCACCGCCGGACTGCCCGCTGGAGCGGTGGGGAGATCGCGCGTGGCCAAGGTGCAGGTGCCGCGTGCGTGGCTGAAACCCATCCTGCGGCGCGGCAGCGCCCCGGCAATCGCCACCTCCTCTCCGTTCAACAGAAGGGTGGCCGTCCACTCCTTCGCTGGGCTGCGCAGGGCGCTGCGTGGGATCATACGAGACCTCCTGGTGCGGTAAACGTTGCCTTCCCGCGATAGCCGTCCACGCCCCCGCGTTGTGGGCGCACCTCGCATGCCGTAAGCATGGCCGCCACTGGAGCCGCAGGGGTTTCGCCCGGGAAGGTGAGATCCCCCACGGTCGCCTGGGCGTAGGCCGCCAGCAGGGTGGCGAACTCCGCTGCCGCCGTCGCACGCGGCTCGATCCAGAGCTCCAGTTCGAGCATCCAGGTGCGCGAGCGGATCGACCGCTCCATACGGTCGGTGCCGTTGAGGGCGCGATCGGTTACCTCGAGCTTCGGCTGCCACGCCGGACTTTCGCCACTCGCCGGCAACACCGCGACGAAGGCAACATCAAGGAAGGTGAAGGTCTCGTCGGGATTCATGCGTCCCCCTGGGCGAAAAGGATGCGCGTAATCGCGTCGGTCACTTCGCCGCGCATCAGGGCCAAGATCTCCTGGGTAAAGCGGGCCTGCTGCCCCTCACTGCTCAACACCGGGTGATTGATGGTCAGGTTGACCGCTACCGTAGGGGCTGCGGGAACGGCAGCGGGGGCCGGAGATGGTGCCGCCGCCGGCACGCCGCTTGGAGCGGGCAGGATGGTGCGTTGCGGTGCGACGGCATCCTGCAACCCGTGGAGACTCTGCAACGGGCGCTCCATTGCCGCATAGACACTGTGCGGGTGGATCATCCCATCGGCCCCAGGCTCGAAGTACTCCGGCCCCTCTTCACCCACCACGTAGAGGTGCCCCCGGCGCACTGGCCCGCCGCTCGCACGATGCCCGGCCCCACCTCCGGCCCCGGCCCCGCCAGCACCTTCGGGCAGTGAATCCGGGGCGCTACCGCCAGCCCATTCGGGCAAGATGCTGCGCAGCTTGGCCCCGAACCATCCGGCAAACGCGGCCCAGTTGCGCTGAATGCCCACCTTGAGCCCTTCAATCAGCGATGCGCCGATGCTCCCGTCCGCGAAGGCCGCGTTCCAGAGCCGCTTGAGTTCTTCCCACAAGCCAGTGAACATCTGGCTCAGTGCGACGACGAGTGCGGGTATCCCTTGCGTCGTCACCCAGAGCGCGAACTGGCGTCCCCACTCGCCCAGCGTTTCCAAGACCCTCGGTGCCTGCTGCACAATCCAGCCCAGGAAGGACGCGACGAGCCCGCCCAACGCCAACAGCAGACGCGGTATGGTTGGGACGATCCAGCCGATGAATTGGAGTATCCACGTTCCCAGTTGCCCCGCAATGCCCGGTGCCTGACGCGCAATCCAACCGTACATACCTGCCAGCAGCCCGCCCAAGGCGATGAGCAGTGGCGGCCCGGCGACGATCACCCACTCGACAAAGGCCGCGACGAAGCCCGCTAAGGCCGCGATGATGCCGGGCAGCGCTGCGCCAAGGGCGCCGAGGAGTTGACCGAGCAACACCCCAAGTGCGGCGAGCATGGGCGGGATCATGGGGACGATCCAGTCCAGCAAGGCCAGCGCCCACGCCCCCAGCGCACTGATGATGGGCGGAAGAGCCGCCCCAAGCCACGCGAGGAGCTGACTGCCCAGCATACCCAGATACTGCATCATCGCCGCAAAGATGGCGGGAATGCCCTGCTGCAACGCCGTCGCCGCACTGCCGAGGATCGGCGCGAGGTCGCGCAGCCCGCCGTGCAGCAGGTTCAGCCCGCCTGCCCAATCGCCACGGGCGAACAACCCCAGGACGTTCCAGAGGATGGGGCCAATGCGCGTCACGATCTGTAGCAGCGGATCGAACGCGCCAATCGTGAGGTCGCGGATGCCGTTGGTGTTGCTCACGAAGGCCCCAACGAAGGCCCCCACCAACGTGATGAGGATGCCGAGCGGCGAGAAGAAGCCGAGCAGCGTGCGCCCCAGCGTGAAGAGCGTCGCCAGTGGAGTACGCAGGCTGAGCAGCACCGGCCCCAGACGAGTGAATGCTGGCAGGATGCTGCTGGTAATGAACGGCCCCAAGCGGCCCAGGGTGGCAAATGGCGCACGGAGGTAGCTGCCTAAGAGCAGCGCGGCCGCACCGATGCCGTTGAGCAGCGGTTGGAGCAGGGCCATCGGCTGCACGAGCGTGCGGAATGCGGCGGTCAGCCCGGCTGCGGAGGGGACGAGCATGCGCACCCATCCACCCATAGCCGCGAGGGCCACCCCCAGCGGAGCGAACAGCCCAGCAAGGGGGGCCACCACCGCGCCAATCGGCAGCAGCATCCCCGCGACAAGCGGGCCGAGCGTCAACCCGCCTACCACCGCCGCAAACGCACTGAGCAGCAGCGGGCCGAGCGCGGTCACGCGCTCGCGGACGCCATCAGGCAGCCGGTCGAGCATGCCCGCGAGGATCTGTTCCGCCCACGCCTGACCCGTCGCGAGCAGGTCGCTTCCCGCTGCCCGCAACCGCGTTCCCAGCGTGGCGAGTGCTGACTGGGGGTTGGCCAACGCTTGGGTGAAGCCGTCGCGCAGGTGGTGGGCGACGGCTGCCGCAGCGGGGCCGAGCGTGACGAGGCGCTGGCGCAGCGTGGTGAGGAGCGTGGCCAGCCCGCCCCCTGCTGCGAGAATCCCCGCCACACCACCCGCTACCTCGCCGGTCACGAGGAAGCGCATGCTCGCGCGCACGAGACGCAACCCCTGCGCGGCGCTGGTACTCACCGCGACAAGGCGCGTGCGGAGCGCAACCAACCCCTGCATCACCGGGCTGTTTGGCCCGAGTGCAGCGGCCATGCCTTGGCTCACCTCACCAGTCAGCAGGAAGCGCAGGCTGTCACCCATGAGCCGCCCCGTTGCTTGGAGTTCGATGCCGAAGCGCACCACCTGGTAGCGCATCTCGACCAAGCCCCGTAGCACAGTACTCCCTGGCGCGAACGCCTGCACGAGGGCCGCAGCCATTTGCCCTGTGGCAAGGTAGCGCAGCGCCTCGCCCGCCCGCTGTGCATGCCCTTGAAGCGTCGTCCACGCCGCCCGCGCCTCGATGCCAAAGCGCACCAC
The DNA here is from genome assembly GCA_003934145.1 of Candidatus Viridilinea halotolerans. GTDB lineage: Bacteria > Chloroflexota > Chloroflexia > Chloroflexales > Chloroflexaceae > Viridilinea > Viridilinea halotolerans. The sequence goes on from RSAS01000200.1 coordinate 12,801, forward strand.
CTGGTAGCGCATGGCGATCAGGCGGCTGATGACGGCGCTCCCTGGCGCGAACGCGTGCGTGAGCGTGTCCGCCAGGTCGCCCGTGGCAAGGTAGCGCAGCGCCGCCCCTGCCTGCTGCAACAGCGTGGGAATGCGCGCTAAGCCGGTAAAGGCGGCGAGGCCGCTGAGGCCCCGCGTCAGCAACCCCACCCCGCCAATGAGCGGAGCGGTGATCTCCTCCCCGCGTTGGCGCATCTCCTCCATCGTCCCCATCACATTGCCCACATGCTCTTGCATGAGGGCAATGTCATCTTTCGCATCGTTCATCACCGAACTCACGTCGGTCACCGCACCGGCAATGCTCCCCCCCAAATCCCCCATCACCCCGCCGGTCTCACTGGCTTGCTGAGCCAACTGATCGAGCAGCGCGGTTTGCCGGTTGGCGAGTGCGACCGCTTCCGCCTCGTACTTCTGGCGCGCCTGCAGCTCCGCCAGCCGGTCTTGCGCCGCCTGCTCTTCCTGCTTGGCCGCGTCTACCTTGGCCTGCGCCGCTGCCTGCGCCTGCTTCATCGCGGTCTGTTCGGCGCTGATCTGCCGGTTCAGGGCCACCTCACGCATCTCCAACTGGATCAACTCGCGCTCCGGGCCCGTCGCGGTGGCAAGTTGCTGCTTCAGCTTGGCGAGGCGCTCGGCGTCCCGCAGGCCCTGCATACGCCGTCGCACCCCATCAAGCTCCGCCGTAAGCGGGTTGAGGATGGCGTCGTAGCGTTCGGTAACGTCGTTGAGTTCCTCTTGGGCGCGGGCCGCATCACGGCTCGTGCGTTCGACGTGGAGGTAGCCTTCAACGAGATCACCCACGGCCTGGCCCGCTGGCCCTGCCGCTGAGCGCAGCCGATCCATCGCCTCCTGGCTCACCTCGCCGGTCTGCCGAAAACCGGTGAGCAGTTCCGCAAGCTGTGCGCTGGTATTCTGGAGCAGGGGGATGGAATCGACCTCCGCAAGATCGCCGCGCCCGACCAACGTATGCAGTACCCCCTCAATGTCGTCGCCAATGGTTGCGAATTGCTGAAAGTCGGCCTGTCGCCAGCCCGCCATCCAGACCTCTGCCGCTTGGGTCCCCCAACGGGCAAGGTCGGGCAAGACTTTCGGCGGCGAGCGCGGGCGCAGCAGCGAGGTAATCAGGGTGGCCAAGCCACCAATCGCCTTGGCCACCAGGCCCACGGCGGCGCTGATGCCATCGGCAAAGGCCATGATGAAGCCGGTACCCCATTGCCACGCCACGCGCACCAATGGCTCAAAGATGCCCCAGACGAGCGCCACAATGGGCAGAATGGCTTCCACGGTACCCATAATCGCGCTGCCCAAACGCCCAACCACCGCTTGGGCTTCGTTGACGAACGCGTTGAAACGCTCGGTACCAAGGAGCGCCACGAGCATCATCAGGGCTTGCTTGGCAAAGGTGAAGACCGGTTGGAAAACCGTCGCCCCGGTGAGGCTGAGGGTATCGGCCAGTGTCGAGGTCAACCCTTGCCACGTTCCAGACATACGCTGCATCGCGCCGTCAAACGCGCCCACCTGATTGGCAAAGACCGCCCACACCTCCTCGCCCGATGCCCCCGCCGCCGTGAGCCGTTCCATCTCGTTGCGCACATCGGCGGTGAGGATGCCCATCTCCTGAAGAACAATGACCTCTTCACCCCAGGCCATACCCCCCATCAGCGCGCTATGCAGTCGCCCGTACCAGAACGAGACGCGCCCAATGTCTTCCGACACGGCAGCGGCAGCATCCCCCACCGACCGCAGATGTTCCATCGTATTCAGCGCCGCACCGCCAAAGGTTTGCAGAGTACGGCTGGCCATAATGATAGGCATCGTCTCGAAGGGGGTCTGTTTGGCAAACTCGAACAGGTTCAAGACGTGCGCTTTTGCCGCATCCGCGTCCTTCATCAGCGTGGCAAACTGGATGGTGGTCGATTCGAGGCTGGCATTGAGGCCAATCACCGAGCCGGTGACCATGCCGAAACCGGTGCCGATCATATCGGTGAGGAACGTACCGGCTGTCACCGTGAGCGCCTGGGAAAGAAACCCCCGAACACGCGCCGCCCAGCCCTGCGCCACGCCCTCGGCGTGGTGCAGAGCTGCGTGAAGCGGTGCCGTATTCCCATCAATGGGAAACGTCAACTGGTCGTGCATCTGAGATGCAAAGCGCGTGGCCTGACGCTCCACCTGCTCAAAGGTGGCATCCACCTCAGTAGCACGCGCCCGGAAATGCAACAGGATGTCGCCAAGGGTGAAGCTCATAAGGGGGTGGAGGGGCAAAGAGGCGACGAAACGACGAAGCGACGAAGCGACGAAGCGACGAAGCGATGAAGCGACGAGGCGATGAGGCGATGAAGCGATGAAGCGATGGGCGACGAAGCGAGGTGCGAAGAGGCGAAGAGGCGATGAAGCGATGAAGCGATGAAGCGATGAAGCGATGAAGCGAGGGGCGATGAGGCGATGAGGCGATGAGGCGATGAAGCGAGGGCGACGCATCCCCCATCCCCTATCCCCTATCCCCTATCCCCTATCCCCTACCAATCCACGCCGACGGTCTTCATAAAGGTGTGGGCTGGGACGAGGGATGCGGCACGGGATGGGGATGGGGAGGATGGCGTTGCGGAAGCGGAGTCGGATGGGCCAGCGAAGGCGTCGCTCAGTGCAGCAACCACCTCACGGGCGAGTACCTTGGCCTCAAACTGGGTGCGACGGGCGTACGATCGGGCGAGGAGTGCGACCTCGAACTCATCTAGCTCCGCTTCGACGATGCCCCACGTAGCCCGGGCGAGTTCGACAAGATCGCTGGACTCATGGGGCCAAGGAGTTTCGTGAAGCGGTCCAAAGGGAAGGTTGCCTGCACCGCAACGAGGAATGCCTCGATAATTTCGTCGTCATAGCCATATTCCTCAATGTGCGCGGCATCGGCACGTAAGCTCGGCGCATAGGAGTACAAGAGTTCGCGTACCGTGTCGAGCGCATTGAGCAGCAGAGGCATCACGCGTTCAAGAACCGCTGCGAGATCATCCACATTGTTCAGGTCAAGGTGAACCTCGCCACGAACGAGCGCGATGATGCCGGTGAACTCCGTCTGAATCTGCTGTCGCCACGCACGGGCGCGGGCAATACTGGCTTGCGGTACTTCGTAGGTGCGTTCAGCAAGGTGGATCGTAAGCGTGCGCATGGAGTCTCCTGAGTAGGGGGAGCGGAAGAGCGGAAGAGCAGAAGAGCAGAAGAGCAGAAGAACAAAAGAGCAGAAGAACAGGAGAACAGAAGAACAGAAGAACAGGAGAACAGAAGAACAGGAGAACAGGAGAACAGAAGAACAGGAGAACAGGAGAACAGAAGAACAGGAGCACAGGAGCACAGGAGCACAGGAGCACAAAAGGTCGGAAAGACGAGAGAAGCTGTGCCCTCATCCTTCATCCTTCATCCTTCATCCTTCCTCCCCCTCCCCCACTCGCCTATGGATCAGGTTCAGGGGCGGGTGGGGTGGCGACACCGAGGACGCGCTGAAAGCTGAAGAGCTGTTGCTTGCGTGGCCGCGCCACGTCGCTGAGTGCATCGAGTTTCAGCGGCAACCCCGCCACTTTGTCCTTCCCGTACTCCAACGTCGCCCCGTCGCTCACGGTGGCTAACCAGACGAAGAGCCGGATCGGGAGGAAATCGGAGGCCTCATCGTTGTACCCCCCTTCAATCCCCACCATGTAGACGGGCAGGTTTGGATCTCCACCGACGCTCATCGTCTCGTAACCGGGTACGCTGCCCGCTGCGGCGGTCTGCGTTGCAAGCCCAGCCATCGTCAACGCCATATTGCCAGCGGTATGCTCCGCCAACACCGTTTCGACATTCGCCTCTTCTTTTGTCCGACGGCGGCGAATCGGGCTGTAACTCTGCTCCACAAAGATTTGCAGGACATCAAACTTGTACGTCAATTTGGTCGGCTCTAACGTGAAGCCGACACTCACCCAGCCTGTCGGCCACGCCCCGTCGACTGGCACCGTTGGAGCCGGTAACAGGACGGCAGGGCTGCTCACCGGGGCCAAAAAGACCCGCGCCCCGGTCACGATGATGTTGGAGGCAACATTCGTCATACGGTTCTCCTCAGCGCAGCACCACAGTCACGCGCCACGTCGAAAGCACAAAATGCCAACCCGTCTCGGGTTCCGGGCTATGCTGCCCAGTAACAGTGCAGCGCACCGAACGAATCCGCCCGAAGGCTCGGTCGTGCAGCGCAGCAAACAGCCGCGCATCTACCGTGCGGGCGAGACGCTCTGTCGCTCCCCAGCAACGAGCGTGGTAGGTTGGTTCCAGAAGCAGGCTGGTCTCATTCGGGCGCCCACCGCGATCGGTGAGCAAGACCGCTGGGCCCGTCGTTGTGGGATGGGTTGCTGTGGGATTGGGATCATAGCCAGCCGGTGGATCCGTGGCGATGTAGATGCGCGTCCCGACCAGATCGGTCAACGCAGCGTCCCGCATGAGCAACTGACGCAGCAGGATGCCGTGGTCGTGGATCATCACAGCCCTTCATCCGCAAGGAGGGTCGCAAGCGCTGCCACGCTCTCATACAGGGCAGGCAGCAGAAAGGGATCGCGCAATTCCACAAAGAGCGCGTAGCTCGCCGCAACATGAACAAACGCCTCACGGGGGCCAGCCGCAGGGCCGGCCCCAACGTGACGTGCGCCCGCCACGGTCTGTACCGTCTCCGCCGGATGCTCCGGCGTGTTCGGGGCAATGGCCGTCACGGTGGAGGCCAAGAAGCCCGTGGCGTGGGGAGCCTCCGCCTCGGCCCGCGCCGCAGTCGCACTCGCGAGCGTGGCGAGCACGCGCTCTATCGCCGCATGCGTGGCGGCGCGTCCAGCGCGGGTCTTGAGGTGAAGGTGGATGGTCATCAGGGGATCTCATTGCCCGGGTCGCCCGCAGGCTTCAGGTCAAGCAGGTGCTGAGCCACGCCGGGACGCAGGTCGGTAATCTCGTAGACGATGGGTTCCGGCAGTTCGCGGCCCATCCGGTGGGTCAAGACAATGCGGTCAAGCGTGGTCACCGCGATAGTCCAGGGGAGGCGCAGCGTGGCATGTTCTACCGGCACCTGCGCATCCCCCAGCACCTCGCGGCGGCTGCGTCGTGCGAAGCCGCACGGTGTTGGGGCGCTCCGCACGTAGGATGCGTGGGGGATGCCCCGCGCATCCTGTCCCGCTGCGGTGAAGCGGAGAAGGTGACACTGGTCAAGCATCGTCTCCACCGCGTCCTGCGCAAAGCGGGCGATCTCCGCTGCCGTAGGAGTGCGCCGACTCACGCGCCAGAGCCCTCACGCGGGCCGGGGGCCGCAATCTCAATCGGGGCAAAGAGCAGCGGCGTTGCAGAGGCCGCTGCAGGCTCGTGCTTCTGCAACTCGGTAGCCCCCACCGCCGCACCCGCCGCGAGAATGCCCGCCACCATCGCTTGGGCTGCGGTCTGCCCATTGACGATCGTGCCGTTGGCGACAAGCAGCAGGAAGGCCGCCGCAATTCCAAAGCCCACCGCGAGCAGCGGCGAAGCCCACGACGGCAGGCGGTTGCTCATCCGCACCATATCCACCAAGATTTTGGCAATAGCGGCAGCGGCCAGGGCAATGGTCACGATCTGTGGGTCGAATTGAACGTCCATTGAGGTCTCCTTGTCGTTAGGGGTCAGGGGTCAGGGGTTAGGGGTTGGGGGGCAGGGGTTAGGGGTTAGGGG
>RSAS01000871.1 GCA_003934145.1 Candidatus Viridilinea halotolerans
AGCGCAAAAGGAACGCTGTGGCTTTTGTCATGCTGAGCGCAGCGAAGCATCTCTTCTGGTTACGACGAGAGACCCTTCGCTGCGCTCAGGGTGACAGAATTTTTGTTTCTCACAGGCCACTGGCCTGCGGGCCATTTCGTACTCAGGGTGACAGCGTTCCTTTTGCTCTACTGCAGAAATTCCAAGAAGGTGGCTTCCCCTGAGAAGACCTTGCGCCTTCGCGTCTTCGCGCCTTCGCGCCTTCGCGTCTTCGCGTCTTCGCGTCTTCGCGCCTTCGCGTCTTCGCGTCACAATGGAGCTACCGGCCCTTCGGCGTCCCCAGGTCGCAGAAGACGATCTGTGTGCCGTTCCACGGGGCCGATTCGTGGTAGCGCTCCATGAGGTTGCGCACGAGACGATCAATCTTGTTTGCGGCGTCGCGCTCACCGCCGACGAGCCGCATGTCCAGCGCCGCATGACGCCCATCACTGGAGATTTTGAGCATGTTGTCCTCTTCCGGATCCACGCGCCCGTTTTTGATGTCGTCGGCGCGCTGGCCGAGCGACGTGATGTAGTCCTTGAGTTGACCGCTGCCCGGTACCACAATGGGAACGGGGCGTCCAGTGATGATCTTGGGCCGGGGAAGATTCAGATCCTCTTCCAGCCGCACGTCCATAACCTGGCGCGTGAGTTGGTGGAGTTCGGGCAGGTTGACGAACTGCGCGAGGCGCGTCACGATGCGGAAGCCATTGGCATCGGGGCGCAACTCGAAGCTCTGCGTCGGTAGCGCAAATTGCGCCGCCCACTGATCGAAGTGGGCCAAGCCCATCTCGCGCAAGAGATCCCATTGCAGGTAGCGCATGTTCACATACGCCTCGCCAATGGTGTTGGCAATCGGCGTGGCCGAAGCGACGACCACTTTGTGGCCCTTCGCTTGAAAGAAGCGAATCTTCTGCCACATGTCAAAAGCCCGCTCCGAGCCACCCGAAGGCAGCCCTGCGATACCGCTCTTGGAGGTTGAGAACTCTAAATTTTTGTAGAGGTGAAACTCGTCCACCACGATCATATCGAAGCCCAACGCAACCAGATTGTGCATCCGCTCATCGTCGCGTTCTATGTTCTCGTCAATGCTCTTCAGCTTGGCTTCGAGCTTCGCGGCTCGATCTTCGATCTTCTTCAGCGCACGGTCGCGCTTCTTCTCCTTCTCTGGACGCGAATCGGTCTCCTCAAGCTGGTGCAGGTAGGCGCGGAGCGCGTCTACCTCTTCTTGGTAGAATTTGCGCCGTGCTGCACGCGGCAGCGGCAGGCGGGTGAAGGTGGTGGTTCCCATCACCACGATGTCCCAATTGTTGGTCGCCACCGTCGCCATGAAGCGCGCACGGCGGTTCTTCTCAAAATCCTTGGCGCTCATCGCCAACACCCGCAGCCCCGGGTAGAAGCGCAGGATGTCGGCAGCCCACTGGCCAACGAGGCTGTTGGGGACGACGACACAGACCTTATGGGCCATGCCGCGCCGCAGCGCCTCGGCCATCCCCGCGATCATCATGAGTGTTTTGCCCGACCCAACAGGGTGAGCAATATAAGTTGATTGGCTGGCCAAGAGACGCCAGATCACATCTTTCTGATGCGGATCGGCGTCCCCCCGCCGCAGGCCGGCGGTGTTGAGGCCGACGAGGTGCAGGTGGCTGCCGTCGAAGCGCCGTTCGACATGGCTGTTGCGCTTTTCGTTGTAGCGCTGTTCGAGCAGCGCGGCACGCTCCTCGTCATCCCACAGCCATGCATCAAAGCGTTCGCGGATGCGGCGGGCCATCTCGCCCGCCACCAGCGTCGCTTCGGGATTGACCTTGGTGTAGGTGCTGCCGTCGGGGTTCTCGAACTTGTCGCGTACCACCAACTCGCGCTGGTGGATGACGGCATCCAAGATGTCAAAGAAGTTGCGACGTTCCGTTCCCCACGTCTCGGTCGCCTCCGTGGAGGCACGGGCGCGTTTGGGCGGGGTGATCTTCCAGGTATTGACCTCCTCGTGATACTCGACACTTCCCTCTTCGTTCCAAAGGACAAAGGTGGGAACCAAGGTGACAATGAACTGCTTCACCAGATCTGGGTCAACAAGGGCGTTGCCCAGGCTGAGGCTGATCTGCGTGCGGTCAACTGGCGCGGGCAGCGCCGCCTCCAGTACCGGAATCTGCTCGGCAAAAGCGGGATCAATGACGCAGAGTCGCCGAGCCTGCGTGAGCTTGGCGCGGACATTGCCGCTGCACAACTCCTCGCGCAGCACATAGCGCGTGTGGGCGAGGCTCAGGTCGCGGTAGACGCGGCCTTGCAAAGCGCGAAGCGCCTCTTCAACCGATCCGTCGGCGAGGTAGGCGATGTAGTCTATATCTACATGAATGCGTTCGGCGAGGCACCAGGTCAGCGCCTCCTCGACGCTGTAGGTTCCAGGGGTGGCGGCCATGCGGCGCGGGGCGCTCACGCGCTCGTGAAAGATGGGGGCGCGGTCTACGACCAGCGTGCCCCCTTCGATCCGTGGGTTGACCTCTAGGGCCAACAGCAGCGGATACTCAAGGATGATGGGCGCAAGCGCCCGCCGATTCTCCGGCGCATGGAAGGGGCCAAAGCGCACCCCAAACGACTCATAGGCGTCATTGAGCGCCTGACGGCGCTGCTCAACCGCGTGGGCCTCGTGGCCCTCCGTCTCGGCGGCAATCAGCGAACGGGCGGCGTGAAAGACCACCTGCGCCGCCTCGTAGCGGGCGCGGTGGGTCGCGGGAACGTGCGTCCCCAGCGTGACCATCTCAGCGGCAAGAGGGGGCCGCACATCCTCAACGGGTGGCAGCCATGTCGCCTCACTTGCGGGCGCGGCGGGGACGGGCGTGATCGGCATGGCCATCATGCGGGCCAGAACCAAGTCGCGGGTGTACTCATGCATCGGTGAGCCTCTTTCTTTGCTGTGCCGCAGCACACCGAGGCCCACCACGCAGGGAGCCTCAGTGTGCTGCCTGCGAAGGGTTTTGGGTTTTGGGTTTTGGGTTTTGGGGGTTGGGGGTTGGGGGTTGGGGGTTGGGGGGAGTATTGATCGGACAGAACACATGCTGTTGAAGCCACCGCGAGGCTTTTGGAATGCCCGAGATGGCCCTCACCCCCGTCCCCTCTCCCACGTTGTGGGAGAGGGGCGAAGAACACCACAATAGTGTTGCGTTCCGTTGCGTTCTGTTGCGGCCAATAATGATTGGGCGGGCTACATCGTGAGATGAGCCGCTACATCAGGGTGATCGTCATCAACGGGCGGCTGAAGCACATACATCGCCGCCTGTTCCTGCCCGTAACGGCCTTGATTCGTTTTTTCAAACGACACATACTCGCCCACCACATGCGGGCTACCGGGGACAAAGGGCTGGCCCAGCATCGTCTCCGTGCCATAGTCCATCACCTGCGAGGTAATGGCGTTGATACGATGTTCGCCGCGAGGAATCGCACAGCGCACACTCTCCACCCACGGGGGGGCTGGCTCAGGCGTCTCGCCCTCCGCATACTTCTGGAAAATGAGAATATCCGTGCCGTTCGACGAGCCGCTATTTTCGGCGAAGATGCCATTGGGGAGGCGCACCGCCCCCGCCAACGTGATCATTGGCGTCTCCATTGCCTGGGGGCGAATCGCCTCCCAGAGCTTCTGGAAGCCTTCGACGGGGATGGCGATCA
>RSAS01000482.1 GCA_003934145.1 Candidatus Viridilinea halotolerans
CGCCCGCATGCGGGCGGGACGCCCGCGCTCCCAGGGGAATAAACCAGCAGTATCTCGAAAGCGGCCCCTCCATCCCAAAACGGGTAACCCGCTTGGTATAGGCAGCAGCAAAGAGGCGGTCTTGCTGCATGTCAGCGGGGTGGGTCGCAGGAAGACTAGGATGCGAGCCGGAGCTATAGGCAAGGCCAAAGATGGTACCAACGCTCACGCTCCCTGCGACGGTGCCGCCGCTGCCCGCCGACGCCAGCGTGCGCTGGCCAGTCAAGCCATTGGCGCTCGCACCAAACTCGACAATGGAAGAAAAGAAGCGCGACGCATCACCATCATCGGTTGGGCGATCAAATTCGTAACTCTCACGCCCCCACGCCCCGGCCATACACGCCATGGCGAAGCGGGGGGAATCTTGGCTATTACCACCACGACTCTCACCACTGCGGATGCAATCTACCACGCTGGCAGCGGGACCGTTGGGCGGGTTGGTAATGCTCGCCGCCGCCGGGGGGGGAGGGGCCAGGGTCGCCATGGCAAGGCTGCCCACAACGAGCAGGGCCAAGGCGACGAGCAGCGCGGGGATGCGCGGCGGAGGAAGGAAAGGGGGTGACATACATAAATCCTCTCACGAAAAGGCCAGTAAAAAATGCAAAAGAGACTTGACACACGGTAACGGATAAGGTATATTACGGGCCGTAAGCCGAACGCAAGCCAATGCCATCAAGGAGCCACCCACCATGCCCACGCCGACCATCCGCCGCCTCACCCACCGCCCCCTGCTCGCCATCCTCACCCTGCTGCTGCTGGCTCTCAGCCTCGTTGCGCTGCTGCCGGTAGATGTGGAGGCGCAATCGAGTTTTTGCATCCGAGGGGTGATATGGGACGACCTCAACTGCGACGGTATCCGCCAGGACGATGAGCCGCTGATGCACCACGTCACCCTTACCTTGCGCTACGCGGGCATCTGGGATGCCGAAACCAACCAGTTGGTGGGGGGCGAGATCCACGCCCAAGCCCTCGATATTCAAGACACCACCGTGTCCACGCTCACCGGCAACTTCGGCTTCAGCCGTGGGGCAGGGCGAGCCCTACTTCCTCTCGATCCGGGGCGAACACAAGCCGGCGGGCTACGTCCCCGCGCCGCATCAGGCGGGCGACGACCGCACCCGCGACAACGACATGACCACCGGCCTGCTGCCGGGGACGCCGCTCTGGGCCACGCCGGTCTTCTGGATGCCGGAGGATCGCCGCGCCGTCGTCACCGGGATCGACATCGGACTCTGCCGCGTCGAGACGCACACGGTCTACCTGCCGCTGGTGGTGCGGTAGGATTGCCGGAAGCCCAACCCCGTTGCGAAGCGTGGCACGGGGTTGGGATCTCCAGCGGGGGTTACGATGAAGAATCTTTGTCAACATAGGTCAGCAAAATCCGTAACGCCTCACGCGCATGGCGCGAGCCAATATCACGACACACCTTCTGCAAGCGGATGATCACCTGTTGCATCTCGCCGACCGGAACCGGGACAAATCCTTCGTCTTGCCCTCCGTCGTGAAGGGGTGCAGCAGCATCGTCGGCATCATCGCCCCCTCGTTGCCTCATCACCAGCGCGTTCCTTTCGTCTCAGAAGCGCAATCCACGCCACCCAATCCCCCCCTCTATCAGGCGCAAAAAAAAGCGCGCCCCTCGGAGCGGCACTGAACAAGTCAGGCTCCGAAAGACGCGCTCTATGCCCTTGCGCACGGGCAGGAAAGGTTGTGAAGAATCGTAGGACTAGTATAATCGAAAAATCAAACGCCGTCGCAGGCCGCTACACCCGCTCCATGGCGGCTGCAACGTCCTCCTGATTGTCCGCAGATGACGCAGATGACGCAGATGAGGAAGCAATAATCTGCGTCATCTGCGTCATCTGCGGATGCTATCTGAGCCGATTGGGACGTTGCAACCGCCATGACACCCGCCCAGCGACGGTTGCTCGCTGTCTACCACGGCCAGAACCAGACGAGGCCGAGGTGCAACACCACGATCAGCGCGAAGGGCAGGTAAAACGTCGGCTTGCTCGTCTTATGGCGCAACAGCACCATCGCCACCAGCGCCCCCACGCTACCCCCCAGCAGCGCCAACCCCAACAAGACCGCTTCGGGAATGCGCCAGCGCGCCCCCCCCGCGATGAGCTTATCGTAGCTATAGACCACCAGAGCGACCCCGTTGATCGCCCCCCACCACGCCCACCAGGGCGACACCGCGAACCAAAGGGCAGCCCCCAGGCTGACGGCCAGCGTCACCCCCACCAGCCACCCCCACACACCACGCCGTGAGTGCCGTCGCCGCCGCGCCACCGGCGCCACCGACGGTCTGCGTGGCGCTGTCGGCGGCGGCACAGGCTCAGCCGACGCGACCTGCCGCCGCTGCGCCCGGCACCCCGCACAACGACGGGGCGGCTGGAGGCCGCGCTCACGGTAGAACGCCTGCTCGCCCACCGCCCAGGTGAAGACCTGACCACACTCCTTGCACACCAATTGCTGATCGGGCATAGGGAACCAATGGGATAGCGCGTGAGGGACGGCGAGCGAGGGGCGAGGGAGACGTAGCGAGCGCATCCTCACCAAACACCTCCCGGTGGGGAACATCACTAGCCGCGCTGCGTCAAGCCACTCGCAGCGGCCACCTTCTCACGCGCACGGATCTTGAGACGGCGGACGAAATGCTCAAGGTGCAGATAGCTCTCGAGCTCGCTGCGCTCGGCATCGTTCAATCCCGCGTTCCGTTGGCCGTCGAGCAGGTAGCGGAGACGCGCCTGAGCTGCTGGCGAGGGCCGGAGCGCAATGACGGCCTCTGGGGTGGGGGCCGCGAGCAGGAAGTCCAGAACCTCATCGGTCGGCGTGGGTTCGGATACCACCAGAGCCATAGATGACCTCCTTCGCGGGATTGCACAGGATACTCTCGTATGCCAGAGCAACGATCAGATCGTTGGACGTCGTTTCTCAATGGGTCTTGATGCCATTGATTATACGGCATGCTCAACACGAGACGAGAGGACATGCATCATCACATCCCGCCACGCAAAGCGAACGATGCCAGAGCGCATTGCTCTGCGGTAGGCTCTGCTCGTCACTCGGCACTCACAACAGGTGTCAGCCATTTCCGCCCCTTTTCGGCCTGATTCACCACGTTCCCAGCATCAATGAGGAAGATGACGATACATGTCGGGCGCATACGCTGCCGTTTACCGCATCAGGACGCGCTCCGTCCCAAGGCGTTGCGACACAGTGGTGCCACAGTCGTGCCACAGTCGTGACCCAGTGGTGCCATCCCGTTTGGGGTCGTTCCCGACCAAAAAAATACTTTACACTTTGTGGCGAGGAACCCACCCCGAAGGAGGGCGACTTCCGCCCCTTCGCGCACCAAAAAAATGCCCCCTGGCACCATTGGCCAGGGGGCATTGCCTTGTGCATAAGCTCACGCCAAGCCGCCAAGGGCTGGCGCTCCTACGTCAAAAACGCTGCGCCCTTGCGCCCTTGCGTCAGAACATCCGCCTCATACTGAACATGATTCGGCCAACGACGGCGGTGGATGCGCCACGGCGGGAACGGACGCAGGGGCCACTTCCACCTCAAACAACCGCACCCCACCACGCTGCTCCCACTCCGCGATCAGGTCGC
>RSAS01000341.1 GCA_003934145.1 Candidatus Viridilinea halotolerans
TGAGGTCTATGCTCTCCCTTATTTGAAAGGTATTGGGGCATGGCCCCCAAAAAATTTCCCCCTTCCGGCGGGGTTTAAGGGGCCGCAGGCCCCTTAGGTTCATGTGCATGGGGCACAATGGCCCCATGCGCATGAACCTAAGCCTCTGGCGGGCCTGCCGGCGGGGGTTCGGGGGCATGGCCCCCGAAAAATTTTCCCTTCCGGTGGGGTTTAAGGGGCCGCAGGCCCCTTACGTTCATGCGCATGGGGCCTGGCCCCCAAACCCCCGCCGCGGCAGCGGCAGCGGCAGCGGCAAAAAGCGTAACTTGGTTACGAACCATGTCTAAGACAACATTCCGCTTTCTGAAACCATCCCTTATAATAGAGACACATGGCTTGAAGATAGCGATCTGCTGCCCGGTTTTCGTTGCCGTGTCGCGGAGATCCTGCCCTAGAGGACTGTATTAGGCTCGTTTACTTTCTGGCAGCATCGCTGTATCCTGCCTCCAGTATCCTGTCTCCCTGCTAGAGGATGGAATGAAGGTTCCCTTACGTTGGCTCAAAGAGTTTGTTGCGGTTACCCTTAGCCCTGCTGAGTTGGCGCATAAGCTAACCTTCGGGGGCTTGGAGGTGGCTGAGGTTCGTTATGTCGGGCTGGATGGCGCAGAGTTGCCTTGGGACGCCGAGAAGATTGTTATCTGTAACGTCCTTGAGGTGCTGCCGCATCCCAATGCCGAACGGCTGGTGCTGGCGCGGGTGGATTATGGCGGCCCGGAAGCCCATACGGTGGTGACGGGTGCGCCCAATCTCTTTCCCTACAAGGATCAGGGGCCGCTCGCCCATCCGCTCAAGGCGGTCTTTGCCAAGGAGGGCGCACGCCTCTTCGATGGCCACGCCGAGCATCCAGTGATTACCACGCTCAAAGGGCGTCCCGTGCGTGGCGTCATGAGTGATGCGATGCTCTGCTCCGAAAAGGAGTTGGGGATTTCGGATGAACACGAGGGCATTCTGATCCTTGAAGGTGATGCGCCAGTCGGAGTGCCGCTGCGTGATTTTATGGGTGAGGTGATCTTTACGCTAGAAATCACGCCCAACTATGCGCGCGCCCTCTCGATCCTCGGCGTTGCCCGCGAGGTTGCCGCGCTCACTGGTGCGCCCCTGCGCCTACCCCAACTCGATCTCGAGGCGGCTGGCCCGCCGCTTGCGGGTCGTGCGGGGGTAACGCTTGCTGAGCCCGATCTCTGCCCGCGTTTTACCCTTGGCCTCGCCGAAAACGTGCAGATCGGGCCGTCGCCGCAATGGATGCAGCGCCGCCTGATTCATGCCGGCATGCGCCCGATCAATAATGTCGTAGACATCTCCAACTATGTGATGCTCGAATGGGGCCAACCCACCCATGCCTTCGACTACCTGCACGTTCAGGCGGGCCAGTTGCTGGTGCGTTTGGCGACCCCCGGCGAGCGTCTGACGACGCTGGATGGCAAAGAGCGCGACCTGACGCCCGGCCCTTCCAGTGGCCTCGAACGCCCTCCGCTGCTCGTCTGCGATGCCAACGGCCCGCTCGCCGTCGCCGGCGTGATGGGCGGCGCGTCGAGTGAGGTGAGCGGTACGACGACCGCGGTGCTGCTCGAGGCGGCGATCTGGGAACCCACTCAAATTCGCAAAACTGCGCGGGGCATGAAATTGCCCAGCGAAGCCTCGCGCCGCTTCGAGCGCGGCGTGGACTACGAATTGCCCCTTTTGGCGCTGCGCCGCGCTCTGGAATTGATGCGCCGCTATGCCGGGGCCACCATTGCCCAGGGCTTTGTTGACGCCTACCCGCGTCCCTGGCAAACCTTGAGCCTCGACCTAACGCCCGCCGAGGTTGCGCGTATCCTGGGTGTCCAACTCAGTGCGCGCCAGATCGCCGAACTGCTGACGCCGCTCGGCTTTGGCTGCCAAGTGATCGGTGGGCTATCCATGGGCGATCTCGCTACCTTCGGCGATGAGGGTTTCGTGCGCGTCACGGTACCTTCGTTCCGCCAGGATGTCACCATTCTCGCCGATCTCTGCGAGGAGGTGGCGCGCGTCTATGGCTACGCCCAGATTCCCACGACGCGCCTAGCCGACGAGTTGCCGCCAGCGGTGCAAGCGCCCGAACTGGCCCTCGAATGGCGCACGCGTGAACTGCTGGCTAGCGCCGGTCTCTCCGAGTTGATCACGCATTCGCTGGTAGACATGGCCCTCGTTGCCACCGTTGCGCCTCGTGCGGCGATTGCGAGTGATTATGTCAAAATCACCAACCCCAACACGCCCGAAAAGAGCTACATGCGCCGTTCGCTGCTACCCTCGTTGGGCAATGCGCTGACGCTCAACCTGCGTGAACGCGAACGGGCCATGCTCTTCGAGATCGGGCGGGTCTACCTGCCCGTGGCGGGTGAGGCGCTGCCGCACGAGCCACGCCGCGTGGCGTTGGCATTGGGCGGGCCGCGCCAGGGCGAGCACTGGAGCGGTGCCGAGCGTGCGGCGCTCGACTTCTACGATCTCAAAGGCATCGTCGAACTCTTGGTGGCCCGTTTGGGGCTCAACGGGCGCATCAGCTACGCGCCGCTGCACGACGACGAGCGCTTCCATCCGGGGCGCGCCGCGACGCTCATGCTCGAAGTTGCGGAAGCGGCGAGCGGTGCGCCGCGCAAAGGTCGCCCGCGCAGCAACAGCATCCCCGTCGGCGTCTTGGGCGAACTACACCCGACGGTGCGCACCCGTCTCGAACTGCCGATCGCCCGCGCCGTCATGGCCGAACTGGATCTAGAGCAACTCATCGCCGCCGCCAGTCCGCCTATTTTCCGCCCCATCGCCCGCTTCCCGGCGACGGTGCAGGATCTCTCGATTGTTGCTCCCGTGGCGATTCCTGAAGCCCAGGTCGCCAGCCTGATCCGCCGTGGTGCCGGCGACCTGCTCGAAAGCCTAACCCTCTTCGACCTCTACAGCGGGGCGCAAGTGGGCGAAGGCAAACGCAGCCTCACCTACCACCTCACCTTCCGCGCCGCCGACCGCACCCTCACCGACGAGGCGCTGGTCAAGGTACGCAAAAAGATCATTGGCAGCCTCGAACGCGAGATCGGTGCAACGATTCGCGGGTGAGGGCCGAGGGGGCCTCTGGGAGAACAACATTCTCCCAGAGGCCCCTCTTGACATACACCGCATCGTGTGTGGTGGTGCTGAGCGGCTACTCGATGCGCGCCCTGGGCGCATGGGGCGTGTTGACCGATCTTGCCGATATCTCGGAAGCGGCGTGGCGCAAGCGCGTTCGGAAGAGTGGCCCGTGGCTGGGGTGGCTGCTCGGGGCGCTGTTGGCCGTGGCCCCGGCGAATCCTCCCCCGACGAAGCGCCGCGTGCGCTTGATTGACGCCACGCGGTTGGGCGAGGTCGGTGGGCGGGGCGACGCATGGCGCGTGCATATGGACTATGACTTCACGGCCGGCAAGATGAACCGTGTGGTGGTGACGGATCGCTCGAAGGGTGAGCATCTGGGCCATTACGCCTTGGAAGAGGGCGACATTCTTGTCGCGGATAGTGGCTATGGCTACCGACGCAGCATCAAACTGCTGCACGACATGCGCATGGGGGCCATGCCCCATGCGCATGAACTTAGGCTTGGGGATGCCCCAAAACCCGCTTGTAGTAGGC
>RSAS01000072.1 GCA_003934145.1 Candidatus Viridilinea halotolerans
GATGGCCCTCACCCCCTGCCCCCTCTCCCACGTTGTGGGAGAGGGGGGAAGAGAACAAGATTCTTGGTGTTGCAATGCGGTGGGGGATTGGGGCGCAGCCCCATACATTAAACGCCTTGGCGGGGGGGTGGGGGAGGCTCCGCCTTCCCCAATAAACTCTTTTTGTTCCGCTGTGGCGGCAAAGCCGCCACAGCGGAACAAAAAACAGGGTTTGGGGCGTAGCCCCAAAGCGGGTTCTAGGGCGGCAGCCCTGCGCGGGGGCGCAGGGGGCGTGGCCCCCGCAGATTCTGCCCTGCGGGCGGGGGCGCGAGGGCATGGCCCTCGCAGATTCTGCCCTGCGGGCGGGGGCGCGAGGGCGTGGCCCCCGCAAATTCTGCCCAAGAGGGGGCGCGGGGGCGTGGCCCCCGCAGATTCTGCCCTGCGCGGGGGCGCAGGGGGCATGGCCCCCGCAGATTCTGCCCTGCGGGCGGGGGCGCGGGGGCTTGGCCCCCGCAGATTCTGCCCAAGAGGGGGCGCGGGGGCTTGGCCCCCGCAGATTCTGCCCTGCGCAGGGGCGCGGGGGCTTGGCCCCCGCAGATTCTGCCCTGCGCGGGGGCGCGGGGGCGTGGCCCCCGCAGATTCTGCCCAAGAGGGTTGGTGGCCCAGCCAACGCCCAACGGGCATAAAGAGGAAATTGATGAGTAAACCAAAAAACGAGACCACCACGCGCACGACGACGCGCAGCGTGGAGTTTGTGGCCAGCTTGGATGCGAAGGTTCCGGCGGGGCCGATTGAGCAGCGTTGGGACAAGCATCGTTTTGACATGAAGTTGGTTAACCCGGCCAACCGGCGGCGCTACACGGTGATTGTGGTGGGTTCGGGGTTGGCGGGGGGCGCGGCGGCGGCGACGTTGGGTGAGCAGGGCTATAATGTGAAGTGTTTCTGCTACCAGGACAGCCCGCGTCGCGCCCATAGTATTGCGGCCCAGGGTGGCATCAATGCGGCCAAGAACTATCGCAACGACGGCGACTCGGTGTTTCGCCTCTTTTATGACACGGTGAAGGGTGGCGACTTCCGCGCCCGTGAGAGCAACGTCTACCGTTTGGCCCAAGTTTCGGTAAACATTATTGACCAGTGTGTGGCGCAGGGTGTGCCGTTTGCACGCGAATACGGCGGCTACCTGGATAACCGCTCCTTCGGTGGGGCGCAGGTGTCGCGCACGTTTTATGCGCGGGGGCAGACGGGGCAGCAGTTGCTGTTGGGGGCGTACCAGGCGTTGGAGCGCCAGATTGCTGCGGGTACGGTAGAGATGCACTCGCGCTCCGAGATGCTCGATCTGGTGTTGGTGGACGGGCGGGCGCGCGGCATTATCACCCGCGACATGGTGACGGGTAAGATTGAGCGCCATGCGGCTGATGCGGTGGTATTGGCCACCGGCGGCTATGGTAATGTCTTCTACCTGAGTACCAACGCGAAGGGCTGTAATACGACAGCGATCTGGCGGGCGCACCGCAAAGGCGCCTTCTTTGCCAACCCCTGCTTCACGCAGATTCACCCGACCTGCATTCCGGTGACGGGCGACCATCAGAGTAAACTGACGCTGATGAGTGAGTCGCTGCGTAACGACGGGCGCATTTGGGTGCCGAAGAAGAAGGGCGATACGCGGACGGCGAGCCAGATTCCTGAAGCGGAGCGCGACTACTACTTGGAGGAGCGTTACCCCTCGTTTGGCAACTTGGTGCCCCGCGACGTGGCCTCGCGCAATGCGAAGCAGGTGTGTGACGAGGGACGCGGCGTTGGCCCGGGCGGTTTGGGCGTCTACCTCGATTTTGCCGCTAGCATTAAGCGCCTGGGTAAGGCCACGATTGTCGAGCGCTACGGCAACCTCTTCGATATGTACGCGCAGATCACCGGCGAGAACCCTTACGAGACGCCGATGCGTATTTATCCAGCGATTCACTACACGATGGGCGGCTTGTGGGTGGATTATAACCTGATGAGCACGATTCCCGGCCTGTTTGTGGCGGGAGAGGCCAACTTCTCGGATCACGGCGCGAACCGCTTGGGGGCGTCGGCGCTGATGCAGGGCTTGGCCGATGGCTACTTTGTGCTACCCTACACGATTGCCAACTTCTTGGCGCAGATTAAGGCGGGTGGCGTAGACGCAAGCCATATGGCCTTTGCGCAAGCCGAGGCTGAGGTGGCGGCGCGCACGCAGAAGCTCTTGACGATGAAGGGCAAACGCACGGTTGATTCGTTCCACCGCGAGTTGGGCAAGATTATGTGGGACGAGTGCGGCATGGGGCGCAACGATGCCGGGCTGCGGCGGGCGTTGAAGCGCATCCCTGAGCTGCGCGCCGAGTTCTGGGAGAATGTACGCGTTCCGGGTGAGAGCGGCGAACTGAACCAGGAGCTAGAGAAGGCGGGGCGCGTGGCCGACTTCCTTGAACTGGGCGAGTTGCTGTGCATTGACGCCCTGACACGCACCGAGTCGTGTGGCGGCCACTTCCGTGAGGAGAGCCAGACGGAGGATGGCGAGGCGCTACGCGACGACGAGAACTTCGCTTTCGCTTCGGCTTGGGCCTACACCGGCAACCTGAGCAAGCCCGAGCTGCACAAAGAGGCATTGAGCTTTGAGTATGTGAAGCCGAGCCAGCGAAGCTATAAGTAGCGTTTTGCGGCTTCATCGCCGCCACATTGGCGGAAAGGGTGCGCGCGGGAACCCGGTTCCCGCGCATCCTCCCGCAGCCCGGCGGGGCGTGGTTGGCGGCCCAAAACGAAGCGAGAAAGAAGAGACACCCATATGAAATTGACACTGAAAGTCTGGCGACAGAAGAATGACAAGACGCCGGGCGAATTCAAGACATATCCGGCTGGTCATGTTAGCCCGGATATGTCGTTCCTCGAGATGCTCGACGAGGTCAACCAAGAGTTGATCTTGAAGGGCGAGGAGCCGATTGCGTTCGACCACGATTGCCGTGAGGGTATTTGTGGCATGTGTTCGCTGATGATCAACGGAGTAGCGCACGGGCCGAAGGAGGCGATCACCACCTGCCAGTTGCACATGCGCACCTTCAACGATGGTGAGACGATCACGATTGAGCCGTGGCGGGCGCAGCCCTTTGCGATCATCAAGGATCTGGTGGTAGACCGCGAGAGCCTGGATCGCATCATTCAGGCGGGGGGCTTCATTAGCGCCTCGACCGGCTCGGCGCCCGACGGCAATGCGCTGCCGGTTCCGAAGCAGGATGCCGACAAGTCCATGGACGCGGCGGCATGCATCGGCTGTGGTGCGTGTGTTGCCGCTTGCCCCAACGGCTCGGCGATGCTCTTCACGGCGGCGAAGGTTGCGCACTTGGGCTACTTGCCGCAGGGCCAAGCGGAGCGCCACCAGCGCGTTGTCAACATGGTGGCCACGCAGGATGCAGAGGGCTTTGGCAACTGCACCAACATTGGCGAATGCTCGGCGGTCTGCCCGAAGGAGATCAGCCTCGACATGATCGCCATGCTAAACCGCGACTTGGTGGTAGCGACGCTGAAGGGGATCGTGCCGATGGTGAAGTAGGGTTTCTAAAATAGTGATGAAGATGCGCCCCATTGAAAAGGGAGGATGCGATGGAACCTAGTTCCCTTGCATCCTCCCTTCTCAGTTGGGGGGGAGGGGTTC
>RSAS01000464.1:0-8210 GCA_003934145.1 Candidatus Viridilinea halotolerans
GGCGTTGGCGGTGGAGAATGTGCGTTTGGCGGAACGCAGTGCGCGCCTGTTGGCCAAAGAGCAATTGCTGGCGGCGCTGGGGCGTGCGGTCAGCGGCACACTCGATCTGCAACAGATTGTGGAGCATACAGTGACGCGCCTGCACGCTGCGTTCGGGGCTGGGGCGCTGGCGCTGCTCGATACCACGGGAGAACTGGTGGTCATGGCCGCTGCGCCCAGCCAAGCACACCTCGTTGGTCGCCGCTGGGCGTGCAACGCGGGCATGGTGGGCTGGGTGGTGGCACACGGGCAGCCCTTTTTGGCCAACGATCTGGCGGCGACGCCCGAGTTGTTGCCGCCTGCTCCGGGTTGGGAGGCGTGGATCATGGCACCGCTGCGCAGTGGCGGCCAGGTCATTGGCATGATTTTAGTCGGTGCGGCCCAAGCGCATGCTTTTACCTACACGGATGTTGATCTGATCGAAGCCATTGCGGCCCAGGTGAGCGGCCCGATCACCTCGGCGCGGCTCTATGCGCAGGCGCAACGTTTGGCGGCGCAGGTGCAGCGCCGTGCCGACGAGCTGGCCGTGCTGAACCGCATTGCGCGCACCACCTCGGCCCTGCTCGATCAGGCAGCGATTGTGGCGATGGCCACCCAACAGATCCAGGCGGGTTTTGGTTTTCCGCAGGTTGACCTCTTCCTCTTTGACGAAGAGAGCAACGAGTTGGTTTTGGGGGCGAGTGTGGGCAGCTACCCGACGGTGGCCTTGGGCTACCGCCAGCACATCAACCTGGGGCTGATGGGGCGCGCCGCCCGCACGAGGCAGTTGGTCTATGCCGCTGCGGTCGCGGCGGAGGCGGAGTATCTAGCGCTGACCGAACGTGAGGCGACGGGGGCCGAATTGGTGGTGCCCATTGTGACGGGGGAGCGGCTGTTGGGGGTGCTAAATATCGAAGCCGCCGAACGCGAGGCCTTTGACGATGCAGATGCGAAACTGCTCACGACAGTGGCCGATATGTTGGCGGGAGCGTTGGAGAATGTGCGGCTCTACCGGCGCGCACAGGCGGCGGCGGTATTGGAGGAGCGCAACCGTCTGGCACGCGAGCTACACGATAGCGTAACCCAACAACTCTTCAGCATGACCCTAACGGCGCAAGCGGCGCGGGCGCAACTAGAGCGCAACCCGCCGCGAGTGGCGGGGCAACTCGAACGGCTACAAGAGACAGCAACAGCGGCATTGGCCGAAATGCGCGCCTTGATCGCCCAATTGCGCCCACCGGCGCTCCGCGACCAAGGGCTGGTGGCGGCGTTGCAACAGCATGCGCAGAAGTTATCACAGCGCGAAGGCATCGTGATCAGCTTAGGGGTTGTGGGCGACGAACGCTTGGCGCAGGGCAGCGAGCAGCCCATCTTTCGCATTGTGCAAGAGGCGCTCAACAACGTCTGCAAGCACGCGGCGGCGTGCAACGTTCAGATCACGTTGGAGTTTAGCAGCAATGTTATCCTAGTACGTGTACGCGACGATGGCGCAGGCTTTGCGCCTGAAGCGACACCGAGCAGTGCGGGGCGACAACTCGGTATTTTGGGCATGCGCGAACGCGCCGCCGAGCTAGGCGGCACCCTGGAACTGTGCTCAACACCGGGCAGCGGCACCGAGGTAGTAGTGCGTGTGCCGCGACGGGTGTAGCTGATTACGCTTGTGGGAAGGGTGCGCGAGGGAACCTAGTTCCCTCGCATCCTCCGCAAGGGCCTACTGGCCCAAAAGCTCTTCCGCCTCAATAATCGCCTGGGCAATATCTTTCATCTTGGTGCGCTTATCGCGGGCGCGCTGGCGCAAACGCTCGTAGGCATCGCGCTCACTGAGGCCCAAGCGCTGCATCAGGATGCCTTTTGCCCGTTCGATCACCTTGCGCGCTTCGAGTGATTCTTCAAGCTCGTCCACATGGGTGCGTAGCGCCTGAATTTCACGGAAGCGGGCCAACGCGATGTTGATCGCCGGTGGCAGTTCATTTTCATTGACCGGCTTCACCAAGTAGGCCAGCGCACCCGCCGCCTCAGCCCGTTTAATCGTCTCTTTATCGGCGTAGGCGGTGAGCATAATAATGGGGGTAGGCATCTGATCGCGGATGCGTGCCGCCGCCTCGGTACCCTCCATTTCAGGCATACGAATATCCATCATGATCAGGTCGGGCCGCAAGCGCAACGCCAAGTTCACCGCCTCGGTGCCTGAACGGGCAATACCAACCACATCGTAACCGAGCCCCTTCAGTTGCTCCTCAAGCGTTAGCGAGACCAGATCGTTGTCTTCGGCGATCAGGATTCTGGTAGCGGCCACAGCATCACCTTTAGTTCTATCGTTTGGCTTGTATAGGGCAATGATACCATATCCTTAGAAGCTGTCTGAAAAGCCGGGGGCACACGCTGGAGTGTCGGCTTTAGCCGGCTAAAGCCGGCACTCCAACGCCAAACCATAGATTTTTCAGACAGCCTCTTAGGGAAGGTTCGTAGCGACTTTACAATCTGCGCCTTTTATGCACAACTTGCGGTAAAATAAGGGCAACTATCAAGATTAGGGTGTGACCAACATGTGTAGATAGGGGGTGCGGGGGAACCTGGTTCCCCCGCAGTTCCCCCTGTCCGGCGGGGTTGTAGGGCACCGCCCTACAGATTCCAGTCACACCCTCAAGATTAAGACTAGCACACCCCAAGGCAACAGCATGGCAAAAGGAAAAAAGAGCAAGGGCAAACAGCAGGCACCACGTAGCCGTGGGGTACAACTGACTCCGCGCCAAGAAGCGCAGCAAGCCTTTGAGTCGGGCCGTTTTAGTGAAGCACTGAAATTTTTAACACCGCTCATTCCGCGTGATCCGGCTGCGCGCCCGTTGGCCGCCGAGGTCTACTTTCGGCGTGCGCTGAGTTCATCAAAGGCCGATCCGTTGGAGGATTTGCGTCAAGCGATACAACTGGTGCCTCAAGATCTGCGTTTCGCCTTTCACTTGGGGCGTCTGCTGCACCTTGAAGGGCAATATGATGCTGCCGAAAAGCGGTATCGGGCGGTGTTGGCGCAAGAACCCACCTATGAGCCTGCGGCGCGGCTCTTGGCGCTGCTCACGCTGGAACGGCAGCCTGATGCGGACGTGAGCCAATTGCCGGGCATGACGCCCGCGCTTGAGCGCTGGCTTGCACCGGCCCTGGCCCTCTTGCACAAGCAACCCCTGCCGAACGATCCTAGCCCTTTGGGTAGTGTCTGGCAGGGTTTGGCGCAGCTCGCGGCGGACGACACGGCAGCGGCGAGCAAGGCGCTGAGCGACGATCGTAGCCTTGCCAATGCTGCGCTGCATCGCATCCGCCGCTACTACCGCGGCCTCGCCGCCGCTATGATGAACGATGAGGCCACAGCACACAAAAACTGGGGGCAGATCTTCGAGGGTAGTAAGCGCCCACCCTATTTTGAGGAACGCTTCGGCTTGTTGCACTACCAAGAACTTACCCTCCTTGATAAGGCTGGTGAGTATGAGGCGGCTGCCAAACTGGCGCTGGCGTTGCGCACGCTCAAGGGCGATCCCGCCTTGGACGAGGTGCGCTTGCGTGTGCTTGACCGCTGGGCGCATACGCTGGCATCACGCAACCAGTGGCGCGAGGCGGGCGAGCATTGGCTTGCGGCGCGCGACATCCTGAGCACGAGTCAGGCAAAAAATCTGGGTTCGCCACGCCCCTTGCTCCACAACCTCGCGTTGGCCTATGAACACCAAGAACGCTGGGGCGATGCGGCAGAGACGTGGCGCGCGCTGTTGCGCATTCGTCCGCGTAAGCGCAGCGGCGAACAAGAGGATGCGCTCGAGGCGCAGCGCTGGGCATGGGTGCGCAAACGCATCATCAAGGGCTACAAGGAGGTTGGTAATCTGGAAGAGGCGATTGCCATTCTGCGCCAGATGATCAAGCTTGAGCCTGATGATGTCGATCTGCGCGTAGATCTTGCTGGTGCCTTGTACGAAAACGAGCAGGATCGCGCCAGCCAGAATGAGTTGCGCCGTGCGCTAGAAATTGATCCCTACCACCCCGAAGCGGCGGTGCGTTATGCGATGAGCATTACGGAGTATTGGCAGTTTGCCGAGGGTAAGCAGATCGTGAAGGCGATGGCGGAACATCAAGCCGCCAAGCCCGAAGTGCAACGCCAGGCGGCGGCGGTCTTTGCGCACTATGCGGGCGAATATGTGCGCTACCATCGGATGGATCTCGCCGAAAATGCCTTTGAGGAGGCGGTGCGCTACGATCCCAACAATGGTATTTACGCCATCAGCCGTTTGCGTATGCAGATCTATCACGCAGAGTCGGTTGATGTGGGCGCAGGACTTGATCACGCCTTGAAGGTTGATAGCGAACGCCATAGCGTTTGGCATGCGGCGATTGAGACCTGGCACTTGCTCAATGATCCCGCCGAGTGCCATGCCCTGTGGATGCGCTACCTCCACGAGCGTCGGCCCGGTGCGCAAGAGATCAGGACATTGTCAGCAAGCTTTCTTGCGAAAGTAGTGCCACCGCCGAATAGTGCTAACCTGCAAATGGGCATAGCTCCGCCGCATGTAGAGACACCCTGGACGGCGCTGTTGCTTGAAATGTACGAGGCACTTATCGCCGCAAGCGCGTACGATCCCAAGGCTTACAACGACATCCTGCCCATCCTCATTCTACCTCTTGCGCCACAAGCGCTACGCTTGGCCACCGAAGGGGTTGAGCGCCATCCGAACAATGCCGAATTGCTGATCAATAAGGGCGTTGCGCTGGTGTTGTGTAATCGCTCCGAAGATGCCAAGATCGCTTTGCAACAGGCGAGCCACATGGCCCGCAAGCAGGGGTTGCGCGACCTACAGCAGGTTGCCCGTGACTACCAAAACATGGCGGATAGCCCCAAGAAGTTGGTGCAACACCTGCACATGTTAGCTTTCGAAGGCATTGAAGATCTGCTTGGCGATCTTGATCTTGATGATCTTGATCTTGATGAGCTCAGGAATATGCTGGATGATATGTTTTAGTTTTTAGGCCTTCATCCCCCAACTATGAGCAACACCTATCAAGACCCCTATACCATTCTCGGCGTCAGCCGCGACGCTTCAGCGGATGAGGTCAAACGCTCCTATTTCACCCTGGTACGCGCCAATCCGCCGGAGCGTAATCCCGTGGAGTTCAAGCGCATTCGGGCCGCCTATGAGCAATTGCGCGATCCTGAGCAGCGCATTGCGACCGATATGCAGTTGCTGCAACCCTGGCCCGATCCGCCGCGCCGCAAGCGTGCGCCCAAGGCCAATTTTGCGGTGCAACCCGCTGATGTTCTAGCGGTGTTGCGGGCGAGCAGCGACCTTGAACGCTCGGATTGGCGTGAAGATTATAAGAAGGTAGAATGGTAACTATGTCCGATCTGGCCACGTTGGAGTTGGGTGCGAAGGTGGAGGCGCTGCAAGGAACGGTTGCCGCTCTGGAGAAGCAGATTGGGCGCGCCGGGCGTGAACAGTTGAAGGCGAATGCAATCGCTGAGCGTCAGGCGGAGCAGTTGGCTGAGGCGCTTACGGCGCTGCATGCAGCCGAAGAGCGCCGTGCAGCCGAGCTGGAGGCTGCCCATGCCCAACGCCGCACAGCGGTGGCCGAAGCGCGCCTAGAGGTCGCACGAGCGATCTTCCCTAGCATCGACGGCCTTGATGAGGCGCTGCGCGCCGGGCGGGCGATGCTCGAACACGCCGCCCGCCGCGAAACTGCCAACGACCTGCTGCAGCGTCTGCTCTTTGACGAACCAACGCAGGCCACGCATGCGTTGGTTACCACGCTCGATCCCTGGCTGCAGGGCTTGACCATGGTGCGCCGCCGTCTGCTCGATGCCCTGAGCAACGAGGGTATAGCCTCAATTGATGCCGAGGGCCAGTCCTTCGATCCCCGGCTGCACATTGCGGTCGAGGCGGTCGTTACGGATGCGCCTCCCGGCACAGTCATCCATGTGCTGCGCCGTGGCTTTGTGGTCGGCGAACGCGTGTTGCGCCCCGTCGAAGTCGCCGTGGCCGCCGCACCGTCCGCAAAGAGCGTCGCGTTGTAATGTACTTCGTGGAATTGGAGGCGGGGGTGCGGGGGAGGCTTCGCCTCTCCCGAAAAATTCTTTTTGTTCGATTTTGGCGGCGAAGCCGCCAAAATCGAACAAAAAACAGCGTTTGGGGCAAGGGTGCGCGCGGGAACCCGGTTCCCGCGCATCCTCCCGGCGACTGGCGGGGGAGGGCGAAGCCCTCCCTTCCCTACAACCCCACCCCAAATCCAGCAAACTATAGCTATCCTTAAGGAGTTCGCATGAGCCTCATTATTGGCATTGACCTAGGAACGACCTTCTCAGCGGTCGGGCTTGTTCGTGATGGTAAACCTGAGATTGTGCCGGTGGGTGATGAGGCAATCATGCCCTCGGTGGTCGGGCTGGGGCCCGATGGCAACTTGTTGGTGGGCACCCCCGCCCGCAACCAATATGTCCTCTACCCCGAGCGCACCGTGCGCTCGATTAAACGCCAGATGGGTGAGGCGACGACGGTGCGTTTGGGCGAGCGCGACTATACGCCCCCGCAGATCTCGGCGCTGATTCTGCGCGAATTGCGTCGTGCGGCGGAAGCCAAACTGGGCGAGCCAATCGAACGGGCCGTGATCACCGTGCCCGCCTACTTCACCGATGCGGCGCGTCAAGCAACGCGTGAGGCCGGGGAGATTGCCGGCTTCGTGGTTGAGCGTATTATCAATGAACCTACGGCAGCAGCCCTGGCCTACGGCCTAGATCGCAGCGACGAACGCCAATTGGTGGCGGTGTATGACTTGGGTGGCGGTACGTTCGATGTCTCGATCATCGAACTGGATAACGGGGTCGTTGAAGTACGGGCCAGCCACGGCAATACCCAACTTGGCGGCGATGATTTTGACGAGCGTCTGCGCGAAATTCTGGTAGCTCATTTTGAAGCGGCCCACGGCGTCAGCCCGCGTGATGACCGCCGGGCGATGGCGCGTTTGCTCCGTGCCGCTGAAAACGCCAAGATTACCCTCTCCTCGCGGCCCACGGCCCATGTCCAGGAGGAGTACCTGCTGACCGTTGAGGGGCGCCCGCTGAATCTTGATGTCGAAGTGCAGCGCGACGAGTTTGAGACCGCGATTAGCGACCTGCTCGATGGCACGATAGAAGCGCTCGAAGCGGCACTGAAGGATGCGAGCATTACCATTGATGATCTCGATAAGGTACTCTTTGTAGGCGGCAGCACGCGCATCCCGCTCGTCTGGGAGATGGTGCGGGAGCATACCGGCATTGAGCCAGCGGTTGCCATCAACCCCGACGAGGCGGTGGCGCTGGGCGCAGCCGTGCAGGGGGCCATTATTGGCGGCGAGCCACTGGATGCCATTCTCGTGGATGTGACCCCCCACTCGTTAGGGATTGAGGTGGCCGAGTTTGACCTGCAGGGCCGCCCGATTCCCGACCACTACAGCGTCATTATTCCGCGCAATACGACCGTGCCCACCACCCGTGCCGACACCTACCACTGCCTCTATCCGTCGCAGAGCATCATCAACCTCAAGATCTACCAGGGCGAGCATGCCATCGCTTCGCGCAACACCCTCTTGGGCGAATTCCGCTTCGACGAACTCAAGCCGGAAGCCGTAGGAGTGCCACCTTCCATTGTCGTCCAGTTTGACTTCGACATGAACGGCATCGTCAACGTCTCGGCAGTAGACAAAGGCAGCGGCAAGAAGGTGCAGACGACGGTACGCGCCTCACATGTGCTGCTCACCCCCGCCGAAATCGCGGGAGCGCGGGTGAGCTTGGAGCAGTTGGAGCAGTTTGGTTGGGGCGAAGGGGCCATTGACATGAGCGTGGAAGCCGTCGCTTCGCCGGCGCTGCAACTCAGCACCGAGACCCTGGCGCTGCTCGCACGGGCGCAACGCGCCCTCGAAAGCCACCCCGGCCATCAAGGGTTGCTTGATGCCATCGCCAATGTCGAGAACGCCGCGAGTGCGGGCAACCAAGACGGGGTTGAGCAGGCGAGCGAGGCGCTGATTGACCTCTTGTACGACCTCGAGGATTAAGGGGAGGCGGGAGGCGGGGACGCGAGACGCGGGATGCGGCCCCCGCGTGGGATCGGCGGGGGCGCGGGGGCATGGCCCCCGCAAAAAAACCACCCCCTCGATGCTTGAGGGTCGGCGGGGGCGCGGGGGCATGGCCCCCG
>RSAS01000464.1:8310-18265 GCA_003934145.1 Candidatus Viridilinea halotolerans
CAAATCCCCCCTGTCGGCGGGGGCGCGGGGGCACGGCCCCTGCAAATCTCCCCGTCCGGCGGGGGCGCGGGGGCACGGCCCCCGCAAATCCCCCCTGTCGGCGGGGGCGCGGGGGCACGGCCCCTGCAAATCTCCCCGTTCGGCAGGGGCGCGGGGGCATGGCCCCCGCAAAACAAACCACCCCGCAGACGGCAAAAAAGATCGCCGCAAGGCGCAACATGATCAAACAACACTTTTTGTTACACGTTGGCGGTGCAACCGCCAACGTGTAACAAAAAAACGGAATACCCTATGACAACAACGCTAGCCGGCGGCACCGTCTTGATCGCGGATGATGAGGAGCCGATCCTTGATCTTTTGCGCGACATCCTAGAGCCTGAGGGCGCTCTCGTGCGCACAGCGCGGTCGGGCCGCGAGGCGTTGGCGGCGATTGAGGCGGAAGAGCCGGATGTGGCGATTCTTGATGTGCGTATGCCCGCGCCCGATGGTTTGGCTGTGCTTCAGACCCTGCGCGAACGGGGCGTTGATCTGCCGGTGTTGATAGTCACTGCCCAAGATTCTTCGACGATGACCATCGAGGCGATGCAGCGTGGCGCCTATGATTACTTAGGCAAGCCCTTCGATCCCGATGAGATTCTGCATACGGTGCAGCGTGCGCTCGAACATCGCCGCTTGACACGGCGCGTGCTTAATCTTGAACGCCAGTTCAATCAAGACCCGCGTGACATCCTGATCGGGAGCAGTGGGCCGATGCAGCATGTCTACAAACTGATTGGGCGCGTGGCGGGCAGCGATGCGACCGTATTGATTACCGGCGAAAGTGGTACCGGCAAGGAGCTCGTAGCTCATGTGCTGCACCGCAACTCGACGCGGCGCGAAGGGCCGTTCATTGCGGTAAACTGTGCGGCGCTACCCGAAACGCTCTTGGAGAGCGAGATCTTTGGCCACGAAAAGGGTGCCTTTACAGGCGCGTTGGCGCAACGCAAGGGGCGCTTCGAGCAGGCCGCCAAGGGGACGATCTTCCTCGATGAGATTGGCGAGGTTAGTGCAACCACCCAAAAGAAACTCTTGCGCGTGCTGCAAGAGCGCACTTTCGAACGGGTGGGGAGCAACGCCATGCTCAAGGCCAATGTGCGCGTCATTGCGGCTACCAACCGCGACCTGCTTGAAGGTTCACGCAGCGGTAACTTTCGCGAAGACCTCTACTATCGGCTCAACGTAGTCAACATCCACATGCCTGCGCTACGTGAACGGCAAGATGACATTCCGCTGCTCATCGATCATTTTCTGCGCAAGCACCGTTTCGGCGGCGGCGAGGCGGCCCCCATTTCGGATGCCGCGATGACGTTGCTGCAAGAACATGCTTGGCCAGGGAATGTACGTCAACTCGAGAATACGATTGAACGTGCGGTCGTCTTAGCGCAAGGCGGGCTCATCGGCCCGGAGCACCTGCTGCTCGACGGTGGCCCATCAGTCCACGCCCAGATGCTCGACAGCACCCTCGCGCGCATCCTTGGTGAAGCCCCACTGCCCCAACTGCTCGAACGGCTGCGCGGGCGTCTGCTGGCTCTTGCGCTCGAACGCTGCCACGGCGATCTCAGTGCCGCAGCGCGCTTGCTGGGGGTGGATGAGAGGGTGTTATAGTCCTTCAGATAAAGAATCTTGAAGGGGAGGGGGATTTGCCCTCCCCTTCAAGATTCTTTCATGGCATCTAAGAGCCAAACAACCACAAAATGGCTGATCGCCGCCGCCGTGACCTTGCCGGTGCGCAGGAATGTCCAGCCTGATGCCAAACCAATGGCGGCCCCAACGATGCCGCCAAACCAGCCGCCCCGTAGCATGCCCAAGGCGGCCCATGCGGTGGCAGCGCTAATAAGCGCCAGCCAAGGGCCGACCGGGTTGTTGCTCAGCGCACGCGCCAAGCCGAGTTGGATGCCGCCGCGTAGCAACAGTTCGGCTGGTAGCGCCACGAAGAAGTAGGCGCTTACCGCGCCCAAGAGCAGGTTGCCCGCCGTGGCGTTGAGCGCAACGCGGGGCAGCGCGCCAATGGCTATACCCGCAGCCACAACAACAAGCAGCGCCGCTACGCCAGCCCCCAGGGCCGTGCGTAGCTCTGCAAAGCTCAGGTGCCAGCTATAACCGACGCCTGACCAACCGCGCACCGCGAATAACAACAAGAGCAGAGGGATGCTGGCCAGTTCAAAGAAGCCAACCAGTCCCATATGTTCGGGCAGTGTTAAAGGTGGCAACAGACCCAACCAGAGCGCTACGGCCAAATAGCCCAATCCAAGTGCATCAAGCGGCGTGGGCTGGCGCTGTTCGCGGCTACGCACCAGTGCCGCCGCCGGCACCAGCGTGATGGCGCAGGCAGCCAAAACACCACTGAGATCCAGTGCCCGCACCGTCTGCGCATAGGCCACATAGAGCGCTGGCAGCAGCAGCAAAAGTACCGTAAAAGCGCGTAGGTCGCGCCGCACCACCCGCCCCAGCCCATCATAGAGCGTCGCGCAGCCGGGCAGCGTCACCGCCAGCGCTAAGAGCGTAAAGGTGGTCAGGCTGCCCCAGCGCGCCGCCGCACTCATCGGGATCGGGTGGCTCCCCACGGCAAACGCGCCCACCAAGAGCACCGCGCCCACCAAAGCCGCCAAGAAACTCTCAGGTAGCCCGAAGGCGTCGGTTGGGTAGCGCTGCTGCTTCATGATTTTCATTCTGCACTTTCAGAAGACTGCTTTGTTACATTTGGGTGTGACTGGAATCTGTAGGGCCGCGCCCCACACCCCTTCGGACGGGGGGAGGATGCGAGGGAACCTAGTTCCCTCGCGCACCCTTCCAACACGTTTTGGTCACACCCAAATGTAATGGGTGTGACCAAAAGCTGTAGGGCCGCGCCCCACACCCCTTCGGACGGGGGGAGGATGCGAGGGAACCTGGTTCCCTCGCGCATCCTTCCAACACGTTTTGGTCACACCCAAATGTAACGGGTGTGACCAAAAGCTGTAGGGCTGCGCCCCACACCCCTTCGGACTGGGGAAGGATGCGAGGGAACCTAGTTCCCTCGCGCATCCTTCCAACAAAAAGGGTACTAGCGTTAGCGCAAAAGTTGCCCTGTGTAAGACGGATACGGAGGTCTGACAGAATGACTCTTGCGCTAACCCCATCCCGCATCCCGCATCCCGCATCCCCCATCCCGCATCCCCCATCCCCCATCCCCCATCCTACAGCACCTTCACCGGCGTCAGCAGCCCGGGGCGCTCGCGGTTGGCGGCGAGGATGGCCTCTTCGCCGCCGACGACGGCGGTGATGCCGTTGTCGCGGAGGGCATCCGCCGCCTCGGCGAGGGCGCGGAAGTCGGCGGCGCTGGCGTCGAGGATCTGCTCGCGGATCTGTTGTCGCCACGCATCACTCACGCCCGTTAGGTGGCGAATCAGCGCCGTTGCGCCCTTCGCGTCGGGTAACTGGTAGCCATCCATGTCGCCGATCATGCCGATGATCGCCCGTTCAATCGTCTGTGCATCGAGCGGCACGTCGCGCAGGAAGCTGCCGAGTTCGCCGAAGATCTGCAATGTCTTCAGGAGATTGGGGTCGCGGTAGGAGGTCGCGGCCATAATGCCACTCGCCCGGTCGTAGCTGCACCCGGCCCCGTATGCGCCGCCCTGCACGCGAATGCGATCCAGCAGGTAGCCGATGCTCAGCCAGCGCGTCACCATGTTCGCCGCGCCGCCCACTGCCAGCCCCACGCGCCGCAAATTGACCACCCGCGCCACGTAGTTGACACGCGCCGGGATGATCAGCCCTTCGTCGGGGCCGTCCCCGCTTACCGGCCAGATGGCGGGGGTGTAGTCGGCACCGGGCAGCGCCGCCGCAAACGCGGCCAACTGCGGGGCCACTTCGCGGTAGCCCTCCTCGTCGAGCGTCAGGTTGATCAGTAGGCCGTTGCGGTTGATCAGGTGGCGCCGCACTGCTTCAAGCTGCGCCAACACGCCCGGCCAATCCGCGTTGATGCGCCGCTCGAGATCGCGCAGGAAGAAGATGCTACTCACGCCGCCCATCTGCTCGTCGGCCCAATCGGATGGGTCGAGGTGCGCCGCTGCGCGCTTGCGGGCGTAGAAGTTGCCCGACGGCACCAGGCTTGCCTCTTTCCCGGCGCGCATCTTGGTCACCAACTGGCGCACCCGCTCCTGATCATCGAGTTGCAACTTGAGCAGCATATCCTGCAAAATGGCGAACAACTGCCCGCCCTGGGCTACCGTCGCTTTGCTGCGGATGCTAAAACGCCCCAAATAATCACCCGTCGCCACATGGTTTGTTGTCATCAGCGAAGCACCAATGCCGCCGGTGTTGCGCCCAATGCGCCGCGAGAGGCGCACGAAATCCTCTTCGGTCGTGCCCAGTTCACTCAGCGCCCGCGCAAAGAGGGGTGCCAAAGGCAGCAAATCGGTCGGCAGGCTGCGCAGATCAAACGAGAGGTTGAGGTAGATGATGCCGTTGGTGAAGAGATCGTGGAAGAGCAGCGGCGTGGTGCCCGCCGCACGCAACTCGCTGGGGATGGTTTTGGCTTGACGCTCCAGATCGCTGATGTGCAGCGTCGGAATCTTGGCCAGATCTTCCGGCGCATCGGGCTGCGCTTGCAGCGCCTTGAGCGCCTGTGTCTCAGCGACGAGTTGCTCCAACTCCGCGTCGCCCATTGCGGCCCGCGCCGCATCGAGGCGCTCCTGCTCTTCCGCCGCCTCACGCGCCGCCTGTTCGCTGTCGGGACGCAAGAGGACGCGCACGCGGTGCGGGTTTTCCAACAAATGGGTGCGGATGAGTTGCTGGAAGA
Source organism: Candidatus Viridilinea halotolerans (assembly GCA_003934145.1). Classification (GTDB taxonomy): domain Bacteria; phylum Chloroflexota; class Chloroflexia; order Chloroflexales; family Chloroflexaceae; genus Viridilinea; species Viridilinea halotolerans. Next base: position 13,130 of record RSAS01000464.1, read on the forward strand.
GCGGCTCGTCGCGTTCCACCATGGCCTTCACTGCCGCCAGGGGTGCTTCATAACGCAGCGGGGCCAGCGGATCGCCAGCGTAGAGCCACGTGCTCATACTGCGCAACATCAAGCTCAAGCCGCGCGGGAAGGAGCCGGTATTGTTTTCGCGCAGCGCAAACTCTACCGTATTGAGCGCCGCCGCAAGCTGGTCAGCCTCAAAACCCGTGTCGGCCAATTTGCTGAGCGTCGCCAGAATCAGTTCTTCGACCGCTGGCGCATCAGCGGGATCAATGCCCTTCAGACCGACGCCAAAGGTGTGTTCCAGCATGCCGTGGTAGTAGCCGCTGCCGGTCAAACTCTCGCCCAAACGCGAATCCATCAGCGCCTGGTAGAGCGGTGCGGCGGGCGTACCAATCAGCAGGTAGCTCAACATATCGAGCGCCAAAACCTGCGTCTGGTCGCTCGTAACGCCCACAAGCCAATTGAGCGTCATCATGCCCCGTTTGCCCTGCTCGTCCGGCGAGGCGGCATAGACCTGCTCGACGCTGCGCGGCGCATGAAAGCGCGGCTGCACGTCAATCTGCGGCAGGTTCTCCAAGGCGGTAAACTGGGACAAGTAGGCATCAAGGAGTTCCAGACGCCGCTGCGGATCATCGTCGCCGCAGAAGAAAATGCGCGCATTCGCGGGATGGTAGTGCGTCGCATGGAATTGCTGGAACGCCGCATAGGTGAGATCGGGGATATACTTAGGATTGCCGCCCGACGAGACGCCGTAGGTGCTATCCGGGAAGAGCGCCAGCATCGCCACCCGATGGAGCAGATAATCGGGCGAGGAGTACTGGCCCTTCATCTCGTTAAAGACCACCCCGCCAAAACTGAGCGGCGCATCTTTGGCGGGCAAAGCGAAGTGCCAACCCTCCTGCTTCAACACCTCCGGCCCCAAGGTGGGAAAAAAGACCGCGTCCAGATAAACATCAACCAGATGGTAAAAATCGGTGAGATTGGTCGAAGCCACCGGATAGGTGGTCTTATCGGGATAGGTCAGTGCATTGAGGAAGGTCTTCACCGAACTTTTAATCAGTTCAAAGAAGGGCTTTTTCACCGGATACTTGGCCGAACCACAGAGTACAGAATGTTCTAGAATATGCGCAATTCCCGTGTGGTCTTGGGGAGGCGTGCGAAACGTAATCCCAAAACACTTATTCTCATCATCATTCTCTAACGAAAGTAGCTCTGCGCCCGTCCGCTCATGGCGATAGAGCCGGGCACGGGTCTTCAACTCTTCTATTTCTTCATCGCGCAGCAGCACGAAACCATAAGACTGGCTCATCAGCGCCTCCGGGGTAAACGGGCCAAGGAAACATTGTACGATTGTATTGTACCAAAAGGCGTTAGGTTAGGGGGGGGATGCGAGGGAACCAAGTTCCCTCGCGCACCCTTTCCAGAATGCACAAAGGGGTTTTTACCATGTCCACGGCAACACTTCACGGCCAGATGGCCGCCCCAGGCTACGCCAGCGGGCCAGCCCATTGTTATACCTTTCCTGATCTGCTCGAAGATCCCGGCGAACTTCCCGAAGATGCCTCGACCCTTGCTGAATGTGGTCGGCTCGAAGCGGGCTTAGCGGAGGCCGAACAGATCCTTATGCAGCACTATCGCGATTTGTACGCTGCCGAGCGCGACGAGGAGGCGGAGATCTTTCTGGCGCTCGCAGCCTTGGTGCAGGATCGTTCGTTCGTCCGCTTGGCCGAAGGGCTGATCACCGACACGGGGATCACGGCGGAGCATGCGGCGATCATTGCTGCCGACCACGAGGCCGATCTGTTGGAAGAGCTTCCCGATGAGCAGTTGCGCTTACGCGGGGGCGACATGCGCGAACTGGGGCGCTTGGTGATGCGCGTGCTGCGTGGTGAAACCAACCCCTGGCAAGGGCTCACCCATCCCGCCATCATCGTCGCCCCCGATCTTGGCCCCTCTGAGCTGATGAGCCTGCCGCGCGAACATGTATTGGGCATCGCCCTCGCCGCTGGAGGCATCCATAGCCATGTGGCCATTCTCGCCCGTAGCCTGGGCATTCCAATGCTCGTTGGCCTGGGCGACACCCTGTTGGAGCATGTGCAGCCCGATATGCCCCTTGCGCTTGATGGCACCACCGGGCAACTCCTGCTCAACCCCAGCGCCGCCGAGCAGGCGGCCATGCACGAGCGCAATGCGCAGGCTGTCGCCCGCGAGGCGGCGCTGCGCAACGACATTGCCCTGCCTACCGTCACCAGCGACGGCCACGTCATCCGCCTCATGGCCAACGTGGCCAATGCGCAAGAGGCGCAACGCGCCCAAGAATGGGGGGCCGCCGGCGTTGGCCTGTTGCGCAGCGAACTCTTGTGCGCTGAAGCATCCTTTTGGCCGACAGAAGCGCAGCAACTCGCGCTCTACCAAGCGGTTAGTGCCGCCCTGCCCGACCAACCCATTACCATTCGCACCTTCGACATCGGTGGCGATAAACGCTTTGATTTTATGCGTTACCTCAACGCACCAGCGCTCACCCAGCCCACGCGGCGCAACAAAAAGGGCAAAACGGTCGCCCCCGCCCCGCCCGCTGGCCCCAACCTACGCATCAGCGAAGCTAATCCCGCCCTCGGTTGGCGTGGCCTGCGTCTTGCTTTAAGCCACCCCGAACTGGTACTACTGCCCCAGTTGCGCGCCATCCTGCGCCTGGGTGCCGGTGCCGACGTGCGCATCCTGCTGCCCATGGTCACCAACCTAGCGGAGTTGCAGCAAGCGCGGGCGCTCCTGGAGCAAGCCCAACAGGAACTGGCCAGTGCCAACCTCCCCCACGCCCGCCAAGTCCAACTCGGCATCATGATCGAAGTGCCCGCCGCCGCGCTCAACAGCGCCAGTCTCGCCCCCCACGCCGACTTTTTCGCCATCGGCACCAACGATCTCACCCAATACACCCTCGCCTGCGACCGCAACAATAGCCATGTGGCCGCCCTCTACCAGCCTTTTGATCCAGCGCTACTACGCCTGATCGAAATGGCTTGCAGCAGCGTTCATCCCTACGGACGCAGCGTGAGTCTCTGCGGCGACCTGAGCAGCGACCCACGGGCCACCGCGCTGCTCATCGGCCTCGGCGTAGACACCCTAAGCTGCACCCCGGCGGCGCTTCCACATGTTCGCGCCGCCATTCGGGCCACCAACTACCAGCAAGCCCGTGCGCTTGCCCGCCACGCGCTCAACGCACCCAGCGCCCAAGCCGTGCTTGCGTTGCTCGCGCCCTAGGGCTACGCCCCCCTGACTGCGTTTAAGGGCGGACAGAAAACGTGTGCGCCCCCTTCTGGAATCGCATTGCAACGCCAGGAATCTCGATCTCTTCCCCCCTCTCCCACAACGTGGGAGAGGGGGCAGGGGGTGAGGGCCATCCGTGGCATCCCAATCACCTATCCGTGACTTGCCGAGCGAATGTTCTGTCCGCCCTTAAACCTGACTGCGAGAGGATGCGCGGGAACCAGGTTCCCTCGCGCACGCTTAACCCAACCGGGTTGAGGATGCGCGGGAACCAGGTTCCCTCGCGCACGCTTAACCCACCAGGGTTGAGGATGCGCGGGAACCAGGTTCCCTCGCGCACGCTTAACCCACCAAGATGGGGCGTAGCCGCCCCCCACCCTCACCGGCCCCATTCGCGTCCGCCGTCTAGCGAATATGCTAGAATACAAACTATAAGCCGACGGGATGGAAATGTTGCGGGGCCATGCCCCCGAACCCTGAACCCCGCCCCCCTTGATCCCTTGACCAGCCTCTGGCCAGCGAAGGAATAGTTATGTCTCAACTGCAACCCGAAGTGATGCGCCCGCCGTCCACGATCAGCCAGGTCGATCTGCAACGCCTGATTGAGCATGGGCGCACGCGCACCTTCGTTACGCTCGAAGAGATCCAGGCGCTGGTTCCCAACCTCGACGATCCCACGATCATCGACACCATCTACGAAGCGCTCGCCCAGGCGGAGATTCCGGTACGCGAATCGGAGGAGGAAGAGGAGGTGGTGGCCCCGCCCACCCTCCAAGAACTTGATGGCGACCTCTCCGATGCGCTCTTGGGTGACAGTGTACGCCTCTATCTGCGCGAAATTGGCCAGGTGCAACTGCTCACTGGCGACCAAGAGAAGCGCCTCGCCCAAGCGATTGTTAAGGGGCAACTGGCGGAAGCGAAGCTCAAAGAGTTGGAGCCTGGGAGCGAAGCTCACAAGCAACTCCAACGCGACCTGACTCTGGGCAACGATGCCCGCCAGCAGATGGCCGCCGCCAACCTGCGCCTTGTTGTCAGTATTGCCAAACGCTACCGTGACCGCGGGCTACCGCTGCTTGACCTGATTCAAGAGGGGAGCCTGGGGCTCTTGCGCGCCATCGAAAAATTCGACCACGAAAAAGGATTCAAGTTCAGCACCTACGCTACGTGGTGGATCAAACAAGCGCTTTCACGCGCCCTCGCCGACCAGTCGCGCCTGGTGCGCCTCCCCGTCCACTTGGGCGAAACGCTCAACCGCATCCAAGCCGCCCGCCGTCAACTCACCCAGAGCCTCGGACGCGAGCCTAACGACAGTGAATTGGCGCACCACCTGGAAATGAGCGAAGAGAAGCTGCGCGAACTGCGGCGCACCGCCCAAGATCCTGTTTCACTCGCCACGCCCGTCGGCGAAGAGGCCGACAGCACGCTTGCCGATTTCATTCCCGATCCCCACGCCCTCGATGCCGACGATGCCGCCGCCAGCGGCATGCTACGCGACCAGATCACCACCGCGCTGGACCAACTCACCGAACGCGAACGGCGCGTCCTCGAACTGCGCTACGGGCTCTCCGACGGCCAACCCCGCACGCTCGAAGAGGTGGGCAAAGCCTTCGGTGTCACCCGCGAGCGTGTGCGCCAGATCGAAGTCAAAGCCCTGCGCAAACTGCGTCATCCGCGGCTGGGTAAGCTCTTGAAGGATTATCTGGATCAGATTTAGAGGGGAATCGTTAGGGGCGGCGCATGCGCCGCCCCTAACGATTCCCCGTGGGGGAGGATGTTCGGGGGCCATGCCCCCGCGCCCCCGCCGAGCGGGGATTTTCGGGGGCATGGCCCAATACCTTTCAAATAAGGGAGAGCATAGACCTCACAGGT
>RSAS01000126.1 GCA_003934145.1 Candidatus Viridilinea halotolerans
GCGCACCAGAAAGCAATGCATGGCGCTAAACTGTAAAGTACCTCCGAACCATGTCATAGCGCAAAACTCGCCCTGTTGCTCACAAAGCGCGGTCATGCTGAGCGTAGCGAAGCATCTCTTTTCGACTGACGAGAGACCCTCGTATACTAGAGGAGAGAGGTGGTATACGAGCCCATTGCCAGCAAGGCCCCCCCCAGCAACCATGTCGTGTGCGCAAGGCGGCGCGCGCGCCCTAGCAGCATCGCGTCGGGGATCTGCGGGCCGTCGCCAAGGGTGTAGTGGTCGCGCTTGCGCAATGTGGTGTCAAGAGCGCCGGCCATGGCCGCCATGGGCCAACCCGCGTTGGGCGAAGCGGTGCGCTTGGCGTCGCGGCGGGCGATGCGCCATGCCGCTGTGCCCCGCCCCCAGTGCCATTCCGCCGCCACCACGAGCAACAAGGCGGTCAGGCGCGCCGGAAGCAGATTCAGCCCATCGTCCAAGCGGGCCGCCACTTTGCCCAGATGCTCGTAGCGTTCGGTGCGGTAGCCCCACATCGCATCGGCGGTGTTGCTCAGGCGGTAGATCGCCATGGCAGGGAGCCCCCCCATTAGGTAGGCCAGCGTCGGGGCGACAAGGCTATCTGAGAGATTTTCGGCGAGTGATTCAATGGCAGCCGCCGCTACTTCATTCGCGGTGAGATCGGCGGTGGGGCGGCTCACGAGGTGCCAACTGAGCAGCCGTCGTGCCTCGGACAGATCGCCTGCATGCAGCGCGGTTTGCACCTCGGCCACGGCACGATCGAGGCTCCGGTAGGCCAGTAGTGTCGAGGCGGCCAGACCCTGTGCTAGCGGATGGCGCGGCAGCAGCGCTGCGCCCGCGCCCGCCAACGCAGCCCCGCCCGCCAGCCACGCCCCGCCCCATGTCAAGCGGGCCGACGCCCCGTGTGGCGCGAGACGCTCGCCCAAGTTCATCCAGTGGCCCAGCAGCACCACCGGATGGTAGCGGTTCGGCGGATCACCCCAGAGCGTATCGGCGGCAAGGGCCAACAAGAGCATATGGGAGCGTGCAGCGTTGGGCAACGAAGTCTCCTGCTACTGATTCTGTGCCAAGAAGATCCACTGTGCTCCACTAGGCAAAATCGGCATAAGATAGGAGAAAGCCAAGGGCAACACCACTTCTGCAAAATATCTAACAATAAACGAGCTTCCAACACTCCTACCAATCATCTGGAAGATTGGCATATCCAGGTTGCCTCCACCGCGCGAGATCATCAGGCTCCACAAAATACTTGCCGTGAGCCCGACAATCAACCCGCCCAGCATCATACCTAGCACTGTCCCCACAATACGGTCAAGATACTCTAAGCTACCCGGCAGTTTTGCGTAACGAAAGGTGTAAAGCCCGGCAAGCGATAGCAGGAAGAATGAGAGCATATGCACAAGCGCAAAGGCGATATACCGCGACACATCACCCTGCGAACCAAATTGGCGTATAAAAAAATTACCTAGCGGAACATAGTAGAGACTCGCGAGAACGGTGGCTAAATAGAGCGCCGCGATAACAATCAGTAGCCGGATCATGCCCTGAAAGAAACCGGTGGCCAAAGCGCTAATGAAGATTAAGACGAACAGGACATCCATAAAATTCATAACATATTCCTTCGTGGCGTGGGAAGGGTGTGCGCGGGAATCTGGTTTCCGCGCACATCCTTCCCACGTTATAACCGTTGAGCGATTATAGCATACCCCCTCCTACGAGCCACTACTCAGCCACATATCAGCCTTAAGCCAGTTGACTCTGGCTCTTCTTGCGCTACGATCAAGGAGCATAGCTACGCGGTGCGTAGCTATGCTCTTTTGCTGTTCATCTCGTCCGAAGGATTATGTCATCATGAGCACGCCCTCTTTGCCCTCCGCAGTGCCTCAACTTGAAATGCACCACCCCGACGCCGCGGTGGTCACGGCAGCAATGCCCGATGACCCGCAGAGTGCGCTCGTTTCACCACCTATCACCATCGCGCCGCATCCCACGCTGCGCACTACGCCACCCGCAGCGGATGCGCCACCGCAGCCGCCAGAGGCTGCGGTCACGGTAGAACCAGCCCCGACTACTGCCCCGCCCCAGCGTCTCGCCCCCCAGGAGGTGCGTAAGGCGCTGCGCATTTCGACGCTTGAAGGGGCGGTGGCCAACATCCACATCTCCATCACCGGCTCGGTTGGCGGCAGTGTCTTCCTAACCGGCTTCGCCATTCTGCTGGGGGCCAATAGCTTTCAACTGGGCATCCTTGGTGCCTTGCCCTTCATTGGCCAACTCTTTCAGTTTGTGGGTGCCTACCTCGAAGAGCGCATCGGCACACGGCGCAACCTTGTCCTCTACAACGCCTTGGGCGCACGTTTGATCTGGGCCGTCCTGCTGGCACTGCCCTTCCTTAGTTTCCTCACCGGCAGCCAAATACTCCTCTTCTTTTTCGTCGGCCTCGCCCTCACCTATGCCCTCAACGGGATCGCCACCAACGCCTGGCTCAGTTGGATGAGCGACCTCGTGCCACCGCGCCGCCGTGGCAGCTACTTCGGCATGCGCAATACCGTCGCGGCAATCACCGCCATGGCTAGCGCCTTCCTCGCCGGTCTCGCCCTCGACCACTTCCGCGACCAAGGAAGCGAGGCGCTGGGTTATGCGGTTGTCTTTGGCGTTGCGGTGATTTCCGCCATCATTGCGGCTGCGCTCCTCGCCCGTCAAGCCGAACCTCCCCTTCAGTCCCGCCCGCGCACGAGCCTGGGTGAAATGGTGGGTGGCCCCCTGCGCGATCGCCCCTTCCGTAGCTTTATCCTCGCGAGTACCGCCTGGGCGCTGGTTATTGGCATCTCCGCACCCTTCTTCAATGCCTATGGCCTGACCACGCTCCAGATCAACTTTGCGACGCTCAGTCTGATGGGCATTGTCACCAGCGCCGTCTCGCTCATCTTCGCCCCGCTCGTTGGCCGTCTGCAAGATACATTCGGCTCGCGCCGCATCATTACCGGCTGCGTTCTGGGCACTGTCTTTCTGCCATGGGGTTGGGTCGCCGCCACGCCGGGCAATCTCATGCCGATCTGGATCGCTTCGATCTTCACTGGCGTCTTTTGGCCCGGGCTGACCCAAGGGCTCGCCAATGTGCTCATGGATCGGGCGCCCACGCTTGCGCGCAGCAGCGCCATTGCTGCCTATGGTGCGCTCACCGGCTTTGGCACGCTCGTCGCCGGGTTGCTCGGCGGCGCACTCGCCATGGGCCTCGCCGAAAGCCAACTCCTCGTTGGCTCGCTCAGCATCAGCGGCATCGCCTTCCTCTTCGTCTTCACCAGTATGGGGCGGGTGGTGATGGCCATAATCTTCTGGCGGACGTTGTAGGGACGCGAGGGCGCGAGGACGCGAGGGCGCGAGGACGCGAGGACGCGAGGACGCGAGGACGCGAGGGCGCGAGGACGCGAGGGCGCGAGGACGCGAGGGCGCGAGGACGCGAGGACGGGAGGGCGCGAGGATATCGCCTCACGCATCTAGGAACCGCGTGATAGCGTTACTTTTGCGGTATTGCTAAAAAACCATTGTTAGCGCTTACCGCTCGCTCATTTTTCACCGAATGCACAAGATTGTTGCATAAGCCCAAGAGCAAGGCT
>RSAS01000235.1:0-10341 GCA_003934145.1 Candidatus Viridilinea halotolerans
AAAAGCGGCAGTTTATCCCCATTTGGTGAAACCCTTTGAGGGGGCATGGCCCCCGTACCCCCGCCAGAGACTTATGTTGATGCCCATGGGCATCGCCCCGCTTCCCCGCCATGCGGCACAGCCGCGCAACAGTGTCGTTGCCGCACACCTATATTAGATGCTTTGCACACCATTTTGCCTTGCTTTGTGTCCGTTGACACAAGTATAATCGCGGGTATAATTTCAGCAAGCCCCTACCCAATACCTCTTTTGATGGAGCGTGAACCATGCTCGCTTCCTATCTGCCTATTCTGATTCTCTTTGGCATCGCGGTTTTTATTGCAGTCTTTGTGATCACCCTCTCCTCGATGCTTGGCCCGCAGCGGGGGACACCACGCAAGCTCGCCCCCTACGAATCGGGTATGGAGCCGATTGGGGCCGCGATCCGGCGCATTCCCGTCAAGTTTTACGTGGTGGCAATGCTCTTCATCATCTTCGATATTGAAGTTATCTTCTTCTATCCATACGCCCTCGTCTTCCGTCAATTGGGTGTGCCGGGCCTGATCGCCATGGGCGTCTTCTTCTTGGTGCTTGTGGTGGGCTTTGTCTATGAGTGGAAGAAAGGGGCCTTGAAATGGGAATAGAAGAGAAGGCCGGTGATATGGGTGTGGTCACGACCTCGTTGGAGTATGTGGTCAATTGGGGCCGTACCAATGCGATGTGGCCGCTGCTCTTTGGTTTGGCCTGTTGTGCGATTGAGATGATGAGCGCCCAAAGTGCCAACTATGATCTTTCGCGCTTTGGGATGGAGATCAATCGCGCCTCGCCCCGTCAGGCCGATCTTATGATCGTCGCCGGGCGCGTCAGCCGCAAGATGGCTCCCGTGTTGCGCCGCCTCTACGACCAGATGAGCGATCCTAAGTGGGTCATTGCCATGGGTGACTGCGCGGCCTGTGGTGGGATTTTTAATAACTATGCGATTGTCCAAGGAGTAGACGAGGTGGTGCCAGTGGATGTCTATGTCGCCGGTTGCCCCCCTCGCCCCGAGGCGCTGATTGATGGTATTATGATGCTCCACGCCAAGGTGCAGCGCGAAAAGATCAGTGGTATTAAAGAACAGCCGCTTATGTTGCAGCATGCGCTGTTGCAAGTGGATGTTGTTAAGAAGTGAGTTGAAATTTTCACTCTTTCTTTTCATTGAAAAAACACTGCCGTGTAATGTAGTCCCCCCTCTCCCGCAAGCGGGAGAGGCGGTGCCCGGTTGGTGAGCCTGTCGAACCAGAGCTTGCCGAAGGGGGGCCAGGGGGTGGGTGTCAAAGCACCCATCCCCCCCACGAAATTCACAACCTAGTCCCCCCAATGGCGGGAGGAACCACCTCAGAGCCCTGCTGCTGCTGAACTTCCGCCCGCCTTGAGGAGATCGGTTTGGGGCCTTGTCCCCAACTCATCCTTGCTGGGCGGTTTATTTTGAGCAAATTTTATGGATAATCAAACGCTCCTCGGCCACCTCCATGCCCACTTCCCCCAGGCGATCCTGGCGTCAAATATGGCGCATGGGGCGCTCAGCGTGACCCTGCGCCGCGAAGCCTACGTGGCGGTGGCGCAGGGGCTGCGCGATGACGCGGATCTGCGCTATACGTTTCTGGAAAATCTCTGCGCTGTAGATTACCTGGGGCGTATCCCACGCTTTGAGGTGGTTGTCCATCTCGTCAGTATGCACCACCGCCACCGCGTTTGCTTCAAGGTCGGCCTGTCCGAAGACGATCCCGCGCTGCCTTCGCTCACGTCGCTCTTTCCGACGGCTAACTATCAGGAGCGCGAGGCCTTCGATCTGATGGGCATCACCTTCATCGGCCATCCCTCATTGGCCCGCATTCTGTTGCCTGACGATTGGGTGGGCCATCCGCAGCGTAAGGATCATCCGTTGTTGGAAGAGGAGATCGCCTTCACTTTCAATCAGGAACGCATCTACGCCCATAAGCCCTTTGCGCAAAAGTAGGGTCGCTGGCTTGACTAGGAATAGGTTTGCGCTTATGACCATTTTGATCCCGACGCCCCAGCAGATTACCGCGCCCGCCCTCGCGGGGGCCACTGAGACGATGGTACTCAATATGGGGCCGCACCATCCGAGTACCCACGGTGTGTTGCGCATTGTGATTGAACTCGATGGCGAAATTGTGGTCAATCTCGCTCCCGATGTCGGGTTTCTCCATACGGGGATCGAGAAGAACATGGAGAGCAAAACCTACCAGAAGGCGGTTGTGCTCACCGATCGTATGGACTACCTCGCCCCGCTCTCCAACAATCTCTGCTATGCGCTGGCCGTCGAGCAACTGATGGGCGTCGAAATTCCTGAACGCGCCCAGGTGATCCGCGTGCTGCTGGTTGAGTTGCAACGCATCTCTTCCCACCTTGTTTGGCTGGGCACCCACGCCCTAGACCTCGCCGCGATGAGTGTCTTCCTCTACGCGATGCGCGAGCGTGAACAGATCCTCGACATCTTCGAGTTGGTCTCGGGTGCGCGCATGATGACCAGTTTCATTCGTGTTGGTGGCGTGGCCTACGAACTGCCCGCCGGCTTTTTGCCCACGGTTGAAGCTTTTCTCGACGTGATGCCTGCGCACATTGACGAATATGAAGCGTTGCTCACGGGCAATCCGCTCTGGCTCGAACGTACCGTTGGCGTTGGCGCGGTGAACGGCGAAGATGCTGTAGCCCTTGGCCTAACTGGTGCCAATCTGCGCGCTACTGGCGTGCCCTACGATGTGCGCAAGGCGATGCCCTACTGTGGCTATGAGACCTACGCTTTCGATATTCCCATCGGTAAAAAGGGCGACAACTACGACCGCTATCGTGTACGTATGGCCGAGATGCGTCAGAGTGTACGCATTGCACGCCAAGCCTGGGAACGTCTGTGCGCGATGCCGCCCGGCGACTTCATGACCCATGACCGCAAAGTGGCCCCGCCGCCTAAGCAAGAGATTACGCAGAGTATGGAGGCGCTCATCCACCACTTTAAGCTCTGGACAGAGGGCTTTAAGCCGCCGGTGGGCGATAGCTACGTGAGTATCGAGAGTCCACGGGGTGTCTTGGGCTGCTACATCGTGAGTGACGGTAGCCCCAAGCCGTGGCGCGTTCACTTCCGTGGCCCCTCGTTTATCAATCTGCAAGCCCTTGCCCACTTGGCCAAAGGCCGCCTTGTCGCCGATCTCGTCGCCGTCGTTGCCAGCCTTGATCCGGTGTTGGGCGAGGTGGATCGCTAATGTTTCGCTCTCATACGCATCACGTTACGCCTTCCGGCGGGGGTTCGGGGGAGGCGTAGCCTCCCCCGAAAAATTCTTGTTGTTCGGTTTTGGCGGCGAAGCCGCCAAAACCGAACAACAAGACAGGGTTTGGGGCTTGCCCCGACAGCAGGTTTTAGGGCGGCAACCCTAACCTTCCCCAACCCCCCACCGGAGGCGGCTTGGCCATAGCCCTAAACAAAGCCTAGAGGAACACAACGAGCAATGCTCCTCCAAACCCAGCAAGCCGAAATTGAAACTATCATCGGGCGCTACGCCAGCAAGCGCAGCGCGGTGCTGCCGCTGCTCTATTTGGCCCAGGATGCCTACGGCTACCTTAGCCCCGAGGCAATCCGTGAGGTGGCCGAGATTCTGGAATTGCCGCCCACGCAAGTCTTTGAAGTGGTCGGCTTCTACACCCTTTTCTATGATCGCCCCGTCGGAACGTGGATGCTGCAAGTGTGCGACGACGTGCCCTGCTGCTATGTGGGGGCCGAGGAGTTGATCACGGCGCTGAAGGCGACCTTGGGCATCAAAGAGGATGAGACGAGCGCCGATGGCATGTTTACGCTACAACGGGTGAAGTGCTTGGCGGCGTGCGACCGAGCGCCGGTGGTGCAGGCCAATCTGGATTATATCTACGATGTGACCGCCGAACGCGCTGAAGAGTTGCTGGCCAACCTGCGCACGCGCGCCGCCGAAGCCAAAGCGCGCGGCGTCTCCGGGCGTTGCGCCGAAGACTATGCGCTGGGTGCCAAGGGCCTCGAACACATTGCGCGCGAGGCCCCCTACCAGCCGCGTGCTTTTGACGGCAGCGCTTCGCCCGCGCCCAAGCTAACCCCACCTGCCGCACCCCCTGAAACTGCCGCACCCGCTGCAACCCCTGAGGTTGCCAAGAAGCATGAAGCGTCGCCGCTTTAATGCGCTGCTCGCCAGTTTATGTTTAGGGCAACAGCCCTAAACATAAGCTGTTGGGGCTGCACCCCAAACCCTCTTTTTTCTTTCGTTTTGGCGGCGAAGCCGCCAAAACGAAAGAAAAAAGTTCTTCGGGGGAGGCGCAGCCTCCCCCGAACCCTCGCCGGAAGGCGAAACTTGATGCGCATGGGGCCAGGCCCCTAACCCCCGGAGGTGATCACACCATGCCCCTCACTGAATATATCGTGATGCGCGAACTGAACCATCCCGACATCAACCAGTTCGCCGCCTATCGGCGCGTTGGAGGATGGGATGCCTATGCGTCCGCGTTGCGCGAGCAGACCCCGGCAGCGATTGTGCAGCAGGTGGATGCGGCGGGGTTGCGGGGGCGTGGCGGCGCGGGCTTTCCTACGGGCAAAAAGTGGACTTTTTTGCCCAAAGGAGTCTATCCGCGCTATCTGCTCTGCAACTGCGATGAGTCAGAACCAGGAACATTCAACAACCACCAGATTATTGATCGTAATCCCCATCAGGTAATCGAAGGTGTGGCGCTCTCCGCCTACGCCATTGAGTGTCATACCGCCTACATCTACATGCGCGGCGAGTTTGCCGCTGCGGCGATCACGCTAGAGCGCGCAATTGCTGAGGCTTACGCGGCGGGCTTTTTGGGTAAGAATATTCTGGGTATGGGCTACGATCTCGACATCTATGTGCATCGTGGCGCGGGGGCCTACATTTGTGGTGAAGAGACGGCGCTGATGGAATCGTTGGAGGGCAAGTTGGGCCAGCCGCGTCTCAAGCCGCCCTTCCCGGCGGTGGCTGGGCTCTATGGCAAGCCGACGATCATCAACAATGTCGAGACGCTCGCCAATGTGCCACGCATCATCGAAAAAGGAGTGGCTTGGTATCGCTCCCACGGCACCGAGAAGAGCCCTGGCACCAAATGTTTCTCTATTTCGGGCCACGTCAACCGTCCGGGCAACTACGAACTGCCTTTCGGCGTGCCACTACGCGAACTGATCGACAGCCCGGAGTATGGCGGCGGTATGCGCGACGGGCGTCCGGTGAAGATCATCATCCCTGGCGGCGCTTCGGCCCCGTGGCTCACCGCCAAACATCTCGATACGCCCCTGGACTACGAGGGGGTCGCGGCGGCGGGATCGATGCTCGGCTCCGGTGCGGTGATCGTGCTTGACGAGAGCGTGAAGGCGCCCCACGTAGCCTATAAGATGGATGAATTCTTCAAGCACGAGAGTTGCGGCAAATGCACTCCCTGCCGCGAAGGCACCCACTGGCTCGTTAAGGTGTTGCACCGCATCGCCGAAGAGGGCCACACCACCGCCGACGACATTCCAACGTTGCACAGCATCTACCGCCAAATGGCGGGCAACTGCTTCTGCCTCTTGGGCGAAAGCGCCGTCATGCCGATCAAGAGCGCCCTAGAACTCTTCCCCGAAGAGTTTGCATAAGGGGGAGGGGTTCGGGGAGGGCGAAGCCCTCCTCGAAAACCCCTCCCTAGCGCATAGAGAAAGGGCTGTAATGGACATCGCCCTACGCTGGTCTATTGCCGATCTAGAGGTGCTGCCCGCAAATGGCAACCGCTACGAACTAATTGATGGTGAACTCTTTGTGTCTAAAGCACCCCACTGGCATCACCAAGCCACTCAAAATCGAATCAGCTTTGAGCTCACGGCGTGGAGTCTCCGTGCGGGTGGCGGCATTGTTCTGCCCACACCTGGTATCGTCTACGCCGAGGATGAGGCGGTTATTCCCGATCTGGTCTGGATCAGCGCAGCCCGTCGTCAATTGGTACTTGGCCCAGACGGGAAGTTGTTGGCCAGCCCTGAGCTTGTGGTTGAAGTGCTTTCGTTTGGGGGCACACAAGAGGCACGCGATCGTGAAGCCAAGCGGCGGCTCTACTCGCGGCGCGGGGTACTGGAATACTGGATCGCCGATTGGCGTACCAGCCAACTCGAAATCTACCGCCGCCAAGCCGCTGAATTGCGCCATGTGCAGACGCTGCTTCCCGGTGAGACACTCACCTCACCATTGTTGCCCGATTTTGCGGTGATGATTGATCGATTTTTTGAGATATGAAGAGAAGAGAGAGAGTTACGATGCACTATGCCATTCTGCTTCAGCGTCGACCTGATGGCAGCTATCAGGCTTCGGTACCGCTGCTGCCCGGGCTTACACGTACAGCGGCTACCCGTGACGAAGTGTTGCAACTAGTACATAGCGATCTGACGGAGGAGATAGCCCGAACCGAGATCGTCTACCTAGATCTACCACAAGTGGGGAGCATGACAAACCCCTGGATCGAGACCGCCGGAATGTTCCGGGACGATGCCACTCTGGAGCCGATGTTAGCGGCCATGTATGCT
This sequence comes from Candidatus Viridilinea halotolerans, assembly GCA_003934145.1. Taxonomy (GTDB): domain Bacteria; phylum Chloroflexota; class Chloroflexia; order Chloroflexales; family Chloroflexaceae; genus Viridilinea; species Viridilinea halotolerans. The sequence goes on from RSAS01000235.1 coordinate 6,560, forward strand.
GAACGTGAAGCTGAACGCAAAGCAGAGTAAGTGATGCCAGCACTACGCTATATCCTTGATACCGACAGCGTCACACATCATCAATTAGGGCGACCAGCAATCGTTCAGCGCATAGCTCAGGTGGCAATTGGTGAGGCGGCAACCACCGTTATTACGCTCTACGAGCAGATACGCGGGCGTCTGGCCGCAATCAACCGCCAGCAGAGTGACGAAGAGGTGCAACAGGCATTTCAACGACTTCAGCAGACACACAGCTACTTCTGTCGTATTCCAGTTGTTCCATTTGATAGCAAAGCAGTAGCTTGGTATCAGCAGTTACTTCAGCAGAAAATTCGTATTGGTACGCAAGATCTGCGTATTGCAGCTATTGTCCTTTCACACAAAGCAGTTCTTGTTACGAGCAATCGTCGTCATTTTGATCTTGTACCTGAGCTTCGCATTGAGGATTGGAACAGGTAAGCAGGGCTTGCCATAAATGGCCCTCAACCCCCTAGAGAGAGCAACCTTCCCATGCCAGATGTGACGATAACCGTTGATGGGCGCACCTTTCGTGTTCCGGCGGGGACGAATGTGGTGGATGCGGCGCGCATGGGCGGGATTGCCATCCCGGTCTTTTGTTACCACCCGCGGATGCCTGCGGTGGGCATGTGCCGCATGTGTCTGGTGCAGGTGGGTATGCCCAAGCTCGATCCCGCGACCCGTCAGCCCGTACTGGATGCCGCTGGCCAGCCGGTGATTGCCATGCTGCCGAAGCTCCAGACGGGCTGTACGACGCCGGTGAGTGAGGGTATGGTGATTAACACCAAGACGGAAGAGGTGCAGTTTGCCCAGAAGGGCGTACTTGAATTTCTGCTCACCTCGCATCCGCTCGATTGCCCGGTCTGTGATAAGGGCGGCGAGTGCCCCTTGCAGAATCTGACGATGCAATGGGGGCCGGGGCAGAGCCGTTTTGACTATAACGATAAGGTGCATTTTGAGAAGCCGGTGCGCCTCGGCGATCTGATTCTGCTCGACCGCGAACGCTGTATCCTCTGTTCGCGCTGTGTGCGCTTTCAGGATGAGTTGGCCGATGACTCGGTGCTGGGCTTTGATCTGCGTGGCCGTAACTGGATGATTATCTCCAAGAGCGATCCGCCCTTTGCGAGTAAATTTTCGGGCAATACCACCGACATCTGCCCCGTGGGGGCGCTCACGACGGCTGACTTCCGTTTTAAGGCGCGCGTCTGGGAACTGCACTCGAAGCCGGGGATCTGTACGCTCTGCCCGGTCGGCTGCAATCTTACCTTTGATATGCGCCACGATCAGTTGATGCGCGTGATGCCCCGCGAGAATGAGGCGGTCAATGATATTTGGCTCTGCGATAAGGGTCGCTTTGGCCACCGTTTCATGGCACACGAGAGCCGCCTGACCGTGCCGCTCATTCGCCATGGCGATAGTTTTGCGGAGGCGACCTGGGAGGAGGCGTTGACGCTGGTGGCGGAGAAGTTGGCGGCGGTGCAGAGTGCGCGCGGTGGCAATGCCATTGCCGGCCTTGCTTCGCCCCGTCTGAGCAACGAGGATCTCTACCTCTTCCAGCGCCTCTTCCGCGAGCAGTTGGGCAGCAATAATCTCGACCACCACCTGGGGAGCCCTGATGATGGCGACCACGATGATCTCGGTGGTCTGCTCAGCGTTGGCAAGGGCAGCAATCTGGCGGAGTTGGGGGCGGGCACGACGGTACTGGTCTTCGGGGCCGATCCCGAAGAGGAGGCACCGCTCTACCAGTTGCGCCTGCGCGCCATGGCCAAGCAGGGTGCTACGCTGATTGTGGCCAATCTGCGCCCGACGCACTTGGAGCGTTCGGCGATGCTGCGCCTGCGCTACAACGTTGGCGGTGAGTTGGCCTTTGCGCGGGCGCTCGTGCGCGAACTGTTGCAACGTGGCGGGGCTGAACGGCTTAAAATTAAGCAGAATGGCCTTGATGCGTTGCGCAAACAGATGCTTGCCTTGAGCGCGGAAGAACTGGCTGCCACCGCCGGCGTGACGCAAGCGGAGCTTACGGCGGTAGCGACGGCGCTGCTCGACGCTGAAAACGGCATCATTATGTATGGGGCCGAAGCGCGTAGCGCCGGCGCGGTGCTGGTTGAGACGTTGGGGGCCATTGCGGCCTTGAGTGGCAAGGTAGAACGGGCCAACAACGGCCTGATTGCGCTGCTGCCGGGCGGCAACAGTCGCGGTGCCCTCGACATGGGCGTGCGCTCCGATGCGCGCCCCGGCTATTCGTTGCTCACCCAGCGTGGCATCCCGGCGCGCCAACTCTGGCATGCGGCGCGTGATGGCCATGTACGTGCGCTCTGGATCGCGGGCCATGATCCCGCCGCTAGCTTGCCCGCCGCCCGCGAGGCGCTGGCCGCTGCAGAGTTTGTGGTGGTGCAAGAGCTCTTCATGACCGAGACGGCGCGTCTGGCCGATGTTATCCTGCCTGCCGCCAGCGTCGCCGAGCGCGATGGCACCTACACCAACGCCGAACGGCGCGTGCAGCGCTCACGCACAGCCCGTGCGCCCCACGGCCAGAGCCGCCCCGATTGGCAGATCTTCCAGGATGTCGCCCAACGCCTTGCCGAGATGGTGGTTGTTCCGGCACAACGTATCGCTGCTGAAGCGCCGAAGGCCGCCAAGGGGGCCAAGGGCCGTAGCGAGCAGGTGAGTGCCAAGGTAGTCGAACCGTTGCGCTGGGACTACCTCACGCCCGCTGATGTTGCTGCCGAGATCGCCGAGCGCGTGCCCGGCTATGCCGGGGTGACCTACGAGGCGCTCACTGCCACCGGCAAGCCGGGGATGTGGGGTCGCCAAGTGAATGAGGCGGTCTTTTACGATGGCACGAGTTATGAGAATACCGAAGGTATCGGTATCGCCCTGCCGAGCATCATCACTGACGGACGCACCACGCTGAGCCTCAACCCACGTCCGGCCCCCGTGGTGAAGGACGAACGGCCCTTGATCCTTATGGCGCAACCCCTCGCCTACGGTGGCGATCCGCTGCTACGCGGCTCGTTGCTAGAGCGCCAGATCGCCCAACCGGCCATCGTCATCAGCCAGAGCGACGCCACTAAGCTCAACATCCAGACCGGCGACCGCGTGCGTCTCGTCTCCGCCGTAGGCGAACTCAGCGCCACCGCCCGCGTCGTACACGATCTCCCCGCCGGGGTGGTCATGGTTCCCCCCGGACTCCCCGGCCTTTGCCTGGGCAGCATCCAGACCGGCCCGCGCACGCGCGTGAGCTTAGTAAAGGTAGTAGTGTAAAGAGGAATGTTCGGCGGGGGCACGGGGGCACTGCCCCCGAAGAACACTCTTTCGGCGGGGGAACGGGGGAGGCTTCGCCTCCTCGCGGCGGGGGAACGGGGGCATGGCCCCCGAAGAAATTCCCGTCCGACGGGGGCACGGGGGCACGGCCCCCGAAGCCCCCCCGTTCGGCGGGGGAACGGGGGCACGGCCCCTGAAGAGCACTCTTTCGGCGGGAAACGGGGGAGGTTTCGCCTCCTCGCGGTGGGGGTTCGGGGGCATGGCCCCCGAAAAAAGCCCCCTCGGCGGGAGAACGGGGGCATGGCCCCCGAAGAAATTCCCGCCCGACGGGAGAACGGGGGCATGGCCCCCGAAGAAATTCCCGCCCGACGGGGGAACGGGGGCATGGCCCCCGCAAAACCGTCCTCCGGCGGGGGCGCGGGGGCCGTGCCCCGCAAGCATCCCCTCCGGCGGGGGCGCGGGGGCATGGCCCCCGCAAGCATCCCCTCCGGCGGGGCGCG
>RSAS01000235.1:10441-18253 GCA_003934145.1 Candidatus Viridilinea halotolerans
CCCCTCCGGCGGGGCGCGGGGGCATGGCCCCCGAAGAAATTCCCGCCCGGCGGGGCGCGGGGGCATGGCCCCCGCAAGCATCCCCTCCGACGGGGGAACGGGGGCACGGCCCCCGAAGAAATTCCCGCCCGACGGGGGAACGGGGGCACGGCCCCCGAAAAAGCTCCCTGCCGCGCCAGCGGCAACCCGCGGTAACTTGGTTACCAGCCCAAACAAACTGAAAGGCACCTATGGACTGGCTCGCTCTCCTCATCCTCGTCGTTCAATGCTTCGTGATCACCCTCGCGGTGACGACAGCTTTCGCCTACCTGACGCTCTTTGAGCGGCGGCTCTTGGCGCGCTTCCAGAACCGGGTGGGGCCGAATCGCGCCGGGCCGAATGGCTTTCTGCAGCCCGTCGCCGATGCGGTGAAGCTCTTCTTCAAAGAAGACGTGATCCCCTCCGCAGCCGACCGGGTGGTCTATTTGTTGGCGCCGGCGATGGCGGTGATTCCCGCACTCATCATCTGGGCAGTGATTCCTTTTGGCTGCTTGGAGATGAGTGGCAACTGGCAGGCATGTTTCGATCCCCAGACGACGACACCGTTGCAGAATATTTTGCAAATGGCTGAGATTAATGTTGGGGTGCTCTACCTGTTGGCCGTCACGAGCATTGGGGTCTATGGCATCACCCTGGCGGGTTGGGCCAGTAACAACAAATATTCGATGCTTGGTGGCATCCGCTCGGCGGCCCAGTTGGTGAGCTACGAGTTGGCGCTGGGGGCTGCGGTGCTGGCTGTGGTGATGACCTACGGAACCTTTAGCACCCACCAGATTGTTGTGGCCCAAGCGGGGCTGTGGGGAATTGTGCCGCAGTTTTTGGCTTTTGTGATCTTTATGATTGCCTCGACCGCCGAAGTGGTGCGTTCGCCCTTTGATCTGGTCGAAGCCGAGCAGGAGTTGGTAGGCGGTTACAATACCGAGTATGGCTCGATGAAGTTTGCGCTCTTCTTTATGACCGAGTACATTAAACTCATCGCCGTCAGTGCGATTGCGGTCACCTTTTTCATGGGTGGCTGGCGCGTGCCGGGCCTTGAGACGTTGGGTGCAGGCATCGAAACGCTGGCCGGGCCGCTGGCCGCCAGTATCGCCGTGGGCCTCGTCTCGCTCGGTGCCTTTTTGCTCAAGCTGGTCGCCTTCCTTTTCTTCTCGGTCTGGATGCGCGCCTCGTGGCCACGTTTGCGCTACGACCGGCTCATGGATCTGGGCTGGAAGTGGTTGCTGCCCCTCGGTCTGATCAACATCGCCTACACCGCCGTCGTCTTTGTCCTCATTCCCAATGAAACACTCGCCTCCTTCGTCTTGCTGGCCTTGGGTGTATTAACCTTGGTGATTGCGTTGGGCATTAATCGCGTGCCCAAGCCGGTTGATAATGTGACCTATGTGAAGGACTTGAAGGAGATGGGCTAATGTTAGGAGAATTGGTCAAGGGTCTACGCACGACCTTCAGGTATATGTTTCGCCAGCCGGTGACGGTGCAGTACCCGGAGGTGAAGCGTCCGGTGCGCGAGCGTTTCCGTGGGCGGCATGAACTGAAACGCTTCGCGGATGGCACCGAACGTTGCATCGGCTGTTCGCTCTGCTCGGCAGCTTGTCCGGCTGATGCGATTCTTGTCGTTCCCGCCGAGAACGATCCCGACCATCCGCGCTCGTATGGCGAACGTTATGCCGTCACCTACGAGATCAATATGCTGCGCTGCATCTTCTGCGCCTACTGCGAGGATGCCTGCCCGACTAACGCGATTGTCTTGGAACACCAGTACGAGCTTTCGTTCTACGACCGCCGCGCTTCGATTTTCACCAAGGAGATGCTGCTGGTGCCAGAGGATCAGGGCCACGGCGAACCACCGCCGGTGCTGAAGCAGCTCGAGCAGCGTCCGAGTCCGCCGGCGCAGATGGATTTGTAGGGTATGGGGTGTCGGGTGTCGGGTATCGGGATTGGATGTTATACATTCGCCCCGCAAGCCACGGATAGATTATTGGGGTGCCATAAATAGCCCTCACCCCCTGCCCCCTCTCCCGCGTTGCGGGAGAGGGGGGGGAATACATCGCGGTTCTTGGCGTTGCAATATGGAGTTACTATGGAATTATTCCTCTTCATCATCACCGCCGCCATCGCCCTTGCTGGGGCGGTGGCGATGGTTTTGACCCGTAACGCAATTCACAGCGCTCTCTTTTTGTTGTTAAACTTTGGTGCAGTTGCGGTACTTTTTCTACTGCTCTACTCGCCATTTCTCTTCGCCATTCAGCTTACGGTCTACGCCGGGGCGATTATGGTACTCTTTTTGTTTGTGGTGATGCTGCTGGGTGCGGAGCGGGTTGAGGATGCGCCTGATCAGATTGCGTGGCAGCGGCCCTTGGGCCTTGCGATGGGGTTGATGCTGCTACTTGTCGCCCTAGCGACGGCGTTTCGTTCGAGTGCGTTTGCGCCCGCCCCCGGCGGCGCGGCGCTGGAAGCCTTTGGCGACCCGGCGGCGCTGGGGGCGCTGCTCTTCACCCACTACCTGCTGCCCTTCCAGGTTACCGGCATTATTCTGCTGGTGGCGGTGATTGGGGTGGTGGTGCTTAATCAGCGGCGACGGCCACGTCCGAGTGAGGCGAAGACGCGGTGAGGCGGAGACGCGGAGACGCGGAGACGCGGAGATGCGCCTCTCGCATCCCGAATCCTCGCCTCACCAACAATTACGGAGTACGCCCATGGTTCCTACCGCCTACTACATTCTGCTGAGTGCTGCGCTCTTCGCTATTGGCGTTTTGGGCGTATTGGTGCGGCGGAATGCGATTGTCATCTTTATGTCGGTTGAGTTGATGCTCAATGCGGCCAATCTCGCCCTCGTCGCCTTTGCGCGCGAACGGCTCAGCGTAGACGGCCAAGTGCTGGTCTTCTTCGTGATTACCGTCGCTGCCGCTGAGGTGGCGGTCGGCTTGGCGATCCTCGTGGCGCTCTCGCGCTCGAAGCAGACGTCCGATGTGGATGAAGTGAGTGTGTTGAGGGGGTGAGGGATGCGGGATGCGGGATGCGGGATGCGGGGATGCGGGGCCTCCTCGCCTCCTCACCTCCTCGCCTCTTCGCCTCCTCGCCTCCTCACCTCTCCTAAGGGGTTGATTGATGCTTACTTGGCTCATTTGGCTGATTCCACTCTTGCCGTTTGCGGGCTTTTTGCTCAATGTCTTTGTGATTCGGCAAGAGCGTCAGGCGGGGATGCTGGCGAGTGCCACGGTGGTTGCTTCATTCCTCTTGGCGCTGGGGGCGACCGTCATGCTCGCCGGGTTGCCCGAAGCGGAACGGCGCATCCAGTCGGTCGCCTGGGAGTGGATCGCCACTGGGTCGATCAGTGTGCCCTTTGCGATCATGTTTGATCCGCTGACCGCCGTGATGGTGCTGCTGGTCACGGGCGTGGGTGCGCTGATCCATGTCTATTCGCTGGGCTATATCCACGGCGATGCCCATGCGGTGCGTTATTTTGCCTACCTCAATCTCTTTATCACCATGATGCTCTTTTTGGTGATGGCCAACAACCTGCTGCTGCTCTTTTTGGGCTGGGAGGGGGTGGGGCTCTGCTCGTTCCTGCTGATTGGCTTCTGGTTCGAGCGTAAAGAGGCCGCTGCGGCGGCGGTGAAGGCCTTTGTGGTTAATCGCATTGGTGATGCCGCCTTTATTCTGGCGATGCTGGCGATCTTTTCGAATTTTGGCACACTCAATTTCTACGATCTGGAGATCGATGGCCGCTTGGTGCCGGGTTTTCTGGAGCGCATTCCGCAGATTATCGGGCTGAGTTTTGGCCCCGATTGGCAGCCAATTGCGGTAGCAACGGGCATCTCTTTTCTGCTGTTGATCGGCGCGACCGGCAAGTCGGCCCAGGTGCCGCTCTTCGTCTGGTTGCCCGATGCCATGGCTGGCCCGACGCCGGTTTCGGCGCTGATCCACGCGGCGACGATGGTCACGGCGGGCGTCTACATGATGGCGCGCAGCGAGGCGCTCTTTGCCGCGTCGCCCGCCACGCAGAGTTGGGTGGTCTGGATTGGGACGTTTACCGCCTTCATCGCCGCGACGGCGGCCATTGCCCAGTGGGACATCAAGCGCGTCTTGGCCTACTCGACCGTCTCGCAGTTGGGCTTTATGGTGGCGGCCTGCGGCATGGGTGCGTATGCGGCGGCGATCTTTCACCTACTGACCCACGGTATCTTCAAGGCGCTGCTCTTCCTCGGTTCCGGCTCGGTGATTCATGGCACCCACGAGACGCAGGATATGCGCAAAATGGGTGGGTTGCGTACGGCGATGCCAACGACTTTTTGGACGTATGTGGTGGGCGCGGCGGCGCTGGCGGGGGTGGTGCCCTTGGCGGGCTTCTGGTCGAAGGACGAGATTTTGGCCCACGCAGCGGCCTATGGCTACTGGCCGCAGTTGGCGATCCTCTTTCTGACCTCGTTGCTGACTGCCTTCTACATGGGGCGGCAGGTGGCGCTGATCTTCTATGGCGAGCAGCGTGATACGCACTACCATGCCCACGAGAGCGGCCAGGTCATGACGCTGCCGCTGGTGATCCTCGCTGGTGGTGCGCTTGTGGCTGGCTTCATGAACCTGCCGACGCTCTTTAGCGGCATGCCGGCAGCGCACCTGCTCACCGACTGGCTCAAGCCGGTGCTGCACGAAGAGGCGGGCGAATTTAACCTGCTGGTGGCGCTGCTGGCGACTGCCGGGGCGGTCGGGATGGGCTACTTGGGTTGGTGGGCCTATACCAGCAACGCGGCCAAGATCAAGGTTGGTGGCGTTGATCCCGCCTATCGCTACACTGGCGACATCTGGGATGGCATGGAGGCAGCGTGGTACGTAGATTTGGCTTACCAACGCTTTATTGTGCAGCCTTTCCGCGCCTTGGGCGACATGCTGGCCCAGGTTTTCGATAAGGAAGGGATTGACGGCATGGTCAACGGGGTCGGGAGTTTCTTCAGTCGCGCCGCCACTGAGGTGCGTTTGCTACAGAGTGGCTATGTGCGCAACTATGCGTTGGTGTTTACGATGGGTGCGGTGGTGATTTTGAGTTTTATGCTTTTTGTAACGAGGTAGGTCTTTTTGGGGTATGGGGAAACCGTGTTTCCCCATACCCCTTTGGGGGAAGGGTTTCTTGGGGAAACCGTGTTTCCCCAAACCCCTTTGGGGGAAGGGTTTCTTGGGGAAACCGTGTTTCCCCAAGCCCCTTTGGGGGAAGGGTTTCTTGGGGAAACCGTGTTGCCCCACGCCCCTTGCGGGGGAAACCGTGTTTCCCCAAGCCCCTTTGGGGGGATGGTTTTTTGGGGAAACCGTGTTTCCCCAAGCCCCTTTGGGGGAAACCGTGTTTCCCCACACCCCTTTGGGGGGAGGGTTTCTTGGGGAAACCGTGTTTCCCCACACCCCTTTGGGGGAAACCGTGTTTCCCCACACCCCTTTGGGGGGAGGGTTTCTTGGGGAAACCGTGTTTCCCCAAGCCTCTTTGGGGGAAGGGTTTCTTGGGGAAACCATGTTTCCCCAAACCCCTTTGGGGGAAACCGTGTTTCCCCACGCCCCTTTGGGGGAAGATGCTCTTGGGGAAACCGTGTTTCCCCACACCCCTTTGGGGGGATGGTTTCTTGGGGAAACCGTGTTTCCCCACGCCCCTTTCGGGGGGAGGGTTTCTTGGGGAAACCGGGTTTCCCCAAGCCTCTTTGGGGGAAGGGTTTCTTGGGGAAACCGGGTTTCCCCAAACCCCTCTCGGGGGAAACCGTGTTTCCCCAAACCCCTTTTGGGGAAGCCCCAAGCCCCTTTGGGGGAAGATCTTCTTTAGGAAGCCATGTTTCCTAAATCCTATTTCCTAAATTCCTATGAATATTCTCTCACTTGTTCTCTGGTTGCCGGCGCTGGGTGCCCTGTTGCTGCTGTTGGTGCCACGCGGGGCCGACGAATTGGCGCGCCGTGTGGCGTTGGGGGTGGCGCTGCTGACCTTTCTGGCCTCGTTGGCGCTGCCGTTGGGCTATGCGCCCGCTGAGGCGGCTGGGACGCGCTTGACCCCCGATCTGCAGTTTGTGGAAGAGTTGGCTTGGTTGCCAACCTGGGGCATTAGCTACAGTATCGCGCTGGATGGCATTAGCCTCTGGTTGGTGATGCTGACCACCTTTCTTACGCCGGTGGTGGTGCTCTCTACGTGGGATTCGGTGCATAAAGAAGTACGTAACTTTCAGATACTCTTGCTGCTGCTGACGACGGCAATGCTTGGCGTCTTTGTGGCCCAGGATTTGCTGCTCTTCTACATCTTCTGGGAGTTTACGCTGATTCCGATGACTTTCCTGATCGGTATTTGGGGGGGAGCAAATCGTATCTATGCGGCGCGCAAATTCTTCCTCTACACCTTTGCCGGTTCGGTGCTGATGCTCTTGGCGATCATTGGTATCTATGTGCTGCACCGCCAAGCGGTTGCCGTCAGTGATCCTGCGTTTGTCGGCACGATGAATTTTAGTCGCATTATCAGCGACCTGCGGACTGGCACGTTTAGCCTTGATACGGGGGTTGAACGGCTGCTCTTTGGCGCGTTCTTCCTGGCCTTTGCGATCAAAGTGCCGCTCTGGCCCTTCCACACTTGGCTACCCGATGCCCACGTTGAGGCACCCACGGCGGGCTCGGTGGTGCTGGCGGGTGTATTGCTCAAGTTGGGCGGTTATGGCATGATCCGCTACTGCGTCACGCTCTTTCCCGAGGCGTCACGCTGGGCGGCCCCGGCGATTGCCATTCTGGCGGTGATCGGTATCGTGTACGGGGCCATCGTTGCCTTCGCTCAGACCGACATGAAGAAATTGGTGGCCTACTCGTCGGTGAGCCACATGGGTTTTATTGTGCTCGGTATCTTTGCGCTGAACATGGAAGGGATTAGCGGGGCCGTGTTGCAGATGGTTAGCCACGGTCTCTCGACCGGCGCACTCTTCCTGATCGTTGGCGTCCTCTACGAGCGCAAACACACCCGCGAATTGGATGCTTATGGCGGGCTCTGGAAGACCATGCCGGTCTACGCGGGCTTTACCCTGCTGGTGGCGCTCTCTTCGGCGGGCCTACCGGGGCTAAACGGGTTTATTGGTGAATTCACGATCATGCAGGGGGCTTTTCTTGCTCCCGATTTGGGTTGGCCCTTCCTAGGCTTTGCCGTGCTAGGTGTTATCCTGGCAGCGGTCTATTTGCTCAAGATGTTTCGCGGCGTCTTTATGGGCGAACTAGACGCGGCCAACGCCGAACTGCCCGACCTGAGCCGCCGCGAACTGGCAACCATCGCCATTCTCTGTGTGCCGATTGTGCTGATTGGCCTCTACCCGGCCTTCATGTTTGCCCCGATGCAGATGAGTGTGGGCGAAGTGCTTGATGGCTTCGCGCTGCTTGTGGCGGCGGGGCGGTAGGGTATCGGGTATCGGCCCTCACCCCCTGCCCCCTCTCCCACGTTGTGGGTTTAAGGGCGGACAGAACATTCGCTCGGCAAGTCACGGATAGGTGATTGGGATGCCACGGATGGCCCTCACCCCCTGCCCCCTCTCCCACGTTGTGGGAGAGGGGGGAAGGTAGCGAGATTCTGGCGGTGCAATGCGATTCCAGAAGGGGGCGCACACGTTTTCTGTCCGCCCTTAAAACGCTGTGGGAGAGGGGGGAAGGTAGCGAGATTCTAGCGGTGCAATACGAATCTTGCGAAACAATAAACATCTTCTGTTCTTCTGTTCTTCTGTTCTCCTGTTCTTCTGTTCTTCTGTTCTTCTGTTCTTCTGTTCTTCTGTTCTTCTGTTC
>RSAS01000513.1 GCA_003934145.1 Candidatus Viridilinea halotolerans
AAAAAGCGGCAGTTTATCCCCATTTGGTGAAACCCTTTGAGGGCCATGCCCCCGCACTCCCACTGGCAGGCCCGCCACAGGTTCCGTTCCCCCGCGCATCCTTCCCACTAGTTGCACCAGGCCCGCAGTGCGTCGTGCCATGCCTCTTCAGTTGCGGGCAGGCTGAGACCGGCAATGGTTTCCCAGTGGACGAGGCGGTAGCTGCCGTCGCGGTAGGCGGCGTAGAGGCGGCGCAGGGCGGCGGGTTGGTCGTGGGCCATGTAGAAGGTGAAGGCCCATGCGGCGTCGTAGTCGAAGTGGCCGAAGTGGTCGTAGCCTTCGCGGCGGGCGAGGAGTGGTGTCAAGGGCGGTAGGTGCGCACGGGCGCAGAGGCGGCCCAGTTGGGCTTGGCGTGGCAGAAAGCCGCTTGGCCCCCATCCGGCGGCGAGTTCGGCGAGGCCCTCGTCGGCCCAGCCCTTGGGCTCGGTGTGGTAGCCGGGGCGGTGCCAATCGCCGGGGAAGAGGTGAGTCGCGGCATAGTGGTGGGCCACTTCGTGGCGTAAGCTCTCGGCAAGCGTGTTGGCACTTTGCGTGGCGCTGCGTTGGTAGGTGTAGATCGTTGCGCTCTGTTCGGCATAGATGCCGTCCACATCTACGCTGAAGTTGGTAAAGGCGCGCATGTAGTCGCGGAAGATGCCTTGACGCTCAAAAATGAAGATGGTGAGCCGAGGAGTAGAGGCGTCGGCGAGCGGCTGAGCCAAGTCGGGGCCGAGCAGCGTTGCGAGGGCGGCGAGGGTCGTTTCGGCTTCCGTAAGCAGTGTGTGGCGTTGCGCCAGGGGCATGTTGCTGTGCAAGCTGATTTTAGTTCCCACAAACGTGTGTGGTAACGCCAGGGATGTGTACGTGTGCCGTATGTCTTCCTCATGCTGCTGCCCATGACCGTCCAGATGATCTCGGGCGCGGGCGATCGCAACCCGTGCGCTCAGGCTGGTGGGGCTGCTTTCGGCGAAGGTGAATTGGTTGCTGGCGCGAGCGTCGGGCGGGTCGGCGGCGAGGCTGAGCGGCGGCTCGTGGTGCCATGCCGTGCGTAGCGCGGCGCTGAGTTGCGGCGTGTGGCCCGCCTGTTGTTCTGGGCGCAAATGGGCAACGGCGTTCGCGGCGGCGGTGCGCACCCCAGCATCGGCGCTGGCGAGGCCCGCCTGGATGAAGGCATAGTCGTGCGTATGCAGCGCACCGGGGCGGGCGGCGACGAGGCGGGCGCGGGAGGAGGCGGCACGGTAGCGCAGCGCGGGGGCGTGGGCGGGGTGGTGGGCCACCGCCTCAAGCGCGGGCGCAGCACCGAAACTGGGAAAATAGAAGGCGTCGAGCAGCCAGACTGCATCCTGCAGGAGGAAGTTGTCGTTTTGCGTAAGGAGCATTTCGACGGCCAAGCTCTGCATGGCGGCCCCATAGGTGCGCCGCAACAACTCGTAGGCGTGCGTTTGGGGCGGGCTGGCGGCGATGCGTCCAAGGGTGCGCAGGGCGTTGCGCTGCGCCCGCGGATCGTGGCCGTGTTGGGCCAGTGCGAGCAGCGCCGCGACATGCTGCTGGCGCGCCTGGGGGCGCAGGGCGGCGGCAAGCTCCTCGGTGCAGGCGTAGTCGGCCATGGGCAGCGCCGCGAGCAGCGCAGCGGGATCGCCATAGTACAAACGCGGGCACGCGGGCGTCGCACCGAGCGGCTGGCGCGGCGCGGCAAGCGCCAGTGGCAGCGCCGCGCCGGTGAGCAGCGGCGCAAGCAGGATGAGCAAGAGAAGGGTTGGCAGTTGAGGCATAGTTCGCTTTTTTGTTGCGTTGTGGCGGCTGCGCCGCCACAACGCAACAAACAGAGGTTTTTGGGGGCGGCGGAGCCGCCCCCAAATCCCCACCGGAGGTGGTGCAAAACAGACGTACAACTGTGATTCTCGCGCCACGCGCCGCCTCCGTCACCATCCCGTCATTTGCGCGTCACATGTACGTAATCTACGCAACTTGTTCGTGAGCTTTGCGTGGGCGTATTATCATCTCAGGGTCACCGCATGTTCGTAGACCTGAGAAACCCATTTTGAAGCCGAAAGGAGCAGACGGATGAAGCCTCATTACAGGCGTTTTTTCGCGTTAGGATTTAGCCTCGTCTTAGCCATGGTGTTAGGTGGTTTTGCGTACAACTCAGCCGCCCAGAATCGTGGTGGGGAGCTGTTTGTACTTGGACCGACCACGGCGTCGTGTGATCGAACCGGGCAAGTGGCCACGGCGGGCTATCAGGATGCCGAGTTGGGCTTGGTGCTGCGCAATTTCTGGGACAACGAGGGCGTCTTCATCTCGATCACCTTCCCCGATGGGCGCACGTTTAGCCCAAGGGTCGCGGATGGGCGGGTGTTGCCACCACAAGGGCTTGACGGGCTGATTGACATGCCGGCCAATTTCCCGTGGTTTACGCCCACCAGTAATGGCGGCGACTACTACTTCACCATGCGCGCCTCGAACCGCTGGCCCTACGGCAGTTATCTCTTCACTGCCCGTGGCAGAGCCAGCAATCGTCAAACGCAGGGCTGTTTTGTCCTCGTACCGCGTGTTGATCCGGCACCCGCCGCAAGCCCAGCAACCCTGATTGTTGAGGATAACACGACAGGTGACCGCAGTGGACTGCATGGCGCAACGGTGAACATCTTTGGTCGCGGCTTCCGTGGGCAAGAGCGGATAACCGTTTGGATTACGGCGCCTGACGGGACAGTGCTACCCTACCCGGATCAGTTTACCAGCGATGTTGGCAGTTTCGCCTCGACCTTCGTCTTCGACTCGCGCTTTCCGACCGGCGAGTATGCCTTTACGGCGCGCGGTTGGGCGAGTAATTACCAAGTGATCACTCGTTTCCGCTTATCACCGCAGACCTCAACCCCCACGGGATGGGCGCAATTGCGGGTGGCTTGGCGCGCCAATGAGACGGCGAACCAGAACCAGGAATTTGAGTTACAGGGGCAGTTCTTCGATCCCTTGGAGCAGATCCGCATCTGGGCGACGCTTCCCGATAATTCGATACGCGACTTGCCGCTCCAGCAGGCCAACACGTTTGGCGAGTTCTTTGCCGTCATCGCTCTTGATCAACGCTTGCCGGTGGGAACCTACAGCTTTACGGCACGCGGCCTGAATAGCGGACGGCTCGTGATCGACCAGGTAAACGTAACGCAGGGCTCGCCCAACATTACCAACTTCAATCCTAGCGCGAACCCTGCGCCGCAGGTGGTCGGTAACAACAGCAACGCGCCGGGCTCGTTCGGAGGCGTACCGATGAATCCTAACATCAACACCCTGGATCCTGCGCCCGAATTCCGACCCGACCGCCAGGTGCCGGTGACCTTGCCACCAGCGGTACCGTCAGGGCCACGTTTCTAGGCTCACCAGCGCATGCCGCGAGCGGCTGCGCCGCTCTCAAACCCCGCCGGAGAAGGGTGTGCGAGGGAACTTGGTTCCCTCGCACACCCTTTTTGCTCCGTTCGGGATGGTTCGTAGCGCCTTTACCGTCTGCCGCGATGGGGCGCGGGGGCCTGGCCCCCGCAAAACCCCCATCCCAGTGGTTTAAGGGCGGACAGAACATTCGCTCGGCAAGTCACGGATAGGTGATTGGG
>RSAS01000224.1 GCA_003934145.1 Candidatus Viridilinea halotolerans
CCCCTCCACGAACGCGCCCTAGCGATCTGTGAGCGGGTGCTGGGGGCTGAGCATTCCGAGACCGCCGACAGCCTCAGTGTCCTCGCCTTGCTGCACCAAGCGCAGAGCGATCTGCCCACGGCTGAGCGCCTGATGCGGCGGGCGCTCCAGATTTTTGAAACGAAGCTTGGCCCCACCCATCCCAACACCGAGCGTTCGCGCCGGGGGCTCGCTGCGATCGTGCAGCAACGGGCTGGCGCGGCGGGGGCGGATGGGCAGGGGGGATGAGAGAGGCAGGGACGCGCACAAAGGCACCACGAAAAGACCGTCGCCGCCATCATGATTCCCGTGGGCTACGCAAGGGATTGTGGGATGGGTCGGGCAGGGTGTAGCAGCGGCCCATGCGCTCGCTGCCTGTACATGGGCGTTAGGGGAGGGCCGCTGCTACGCCCCTACAGGTTGCGGGAATGGACGTAGCTCCGGTTCCGTAGGGGTTGCAAATGCGTTTAACTCCTCACTGCCCCACCCATCACTCGTCACTGGCGTCATCCTGCTGCCCCCGCAGCCATACCTCAAGGTCAGCCTGGGTGGTGAAATCGAGAAGCGCCTCGCTCAATGGCACCAGCAGCGCCGAGCTTAATGCGGCAACTTCAGCCTCCAAGGGCTCACTGAGTACCCCGAGCTTGCGCCTCAGTTGGCGCAACACCATGTCGCGCTCGGCTTCGGCACGGGCAAGTCGCTCAAAGCTTGTCACAAAGGTGGTCATACCACGTTCCTCCTGTTCGATTTGATGCATTGTAGCACGCGCAGGCTCATCTATGCTGGGGGGCAGACGCATGAGTTGATCCAACAACCGGTAGAGATGACGTAGATCTTCGGCAGCGTAGCCTTGGCGTAAACAGGTACGAAAACGGGCTACCTTGCGTCGCATGCGCTCATCGGGGTCGTTGCGCGTCGCTTGGGCATCGCGGTGGATTAACGTCATCGTGGCGATGGGGTTGGCACTTGCTTCGAGCATCTGCGCATCGAGTTCCTCCAATTTCACCGTAGGAAAGCACAACAGCATGCCACAACCCCAAAGGTCGTAAGCAAAACTGTCGGGATGCCAGTGGAGATCGTCGTCAGCCAACACCGCGAGGCTCACTACTGGAGCATCTTGGCGGTCGAAGAGGCGCGTATGATAGCGGTACATGCGTTTAGCAAAGTCTGCATCGTACTGCGCCTGAATCTCCATGTGCACAAAGACGATCACCGGCTGTCCGTCGTGTCGTGATACACGGATGAGTTTGTCTACACGCAGCTTACCCGTGTTGATCTCCGGGTTGATCTGCTCCAATTCCTTATCGCAAAAGATGAACGTTTTGTCCCAGTCAATCCCCGCATAGACTTGAGGAAAAAAGAGGTGCAAACATGCGGGCATGTAGTGTTCGAGGGCGTACTTCCAGGCACCGTCAAAATCAGCGGCAGGTTGTTCCATCGCCATTCCTTAAGAGTAAACAGAGCGCCTATAGTTATACCGCTGGAAGGGGCGAAAAGTTACGGTTTTTGCTGATTTCTGAACGAAAGCTTCGCTTCACGAGTTCAGCCTGCGAAGATGAACCAGTAAGACAACACCGAAACCTCGGTGTATCTACACCGAAACCTCGGTGCGCTATAAAGGCATACTCTCTAGTATCTCCGCTGCGGCATGGGCCACGGCGCTGAAGAGCGATGGATCACGAGGAGTTCACCGATGTCCAGCCGCAACGAAACCTTTGGCCGCTTGCTGAAGATTGCCATTAATAGCATTGCTACCTATGAGGGCAAGACGGCCCCGATTATTGAGGAGGAACTGGCCGAGCAGGTTGGCTTGGCTGGTTCGGCGCTGCAGCGCTACAAGAGTGGCTACCTGCCGCCTGAGCCGCGCACGATTGAGGTGATTGCCGAGGCATCCATCCGCCGGGGGCTCTTTTCCCGCGAATGGCTCGAACGCTTCCTGCATGCCGCACGCTACCCCCAAACTGAGCGGCTGGTGGAGCAACTCTGCCCACTTGGGCCGGCCCGCCCGCGCCCGCCGCGCGTCTATGAGAATCTGCCGGCCCCTACCTATAGCCAGTTTGTTGAGCGAAAAACAGCGTTTGCAGAAGTAATAGAGGGACTCAATAAGCGATCTTCGGCGGTGATAATCGTTGGTCTCGGCGGCAATGGCAAGACAAGTCTCGCCCGCGAGGTCGCGGGCTTCTGCCTAAAAGCTGCTTGCAGCCACGGGCGGAAATCCAAAGGCTATTGAAATAACCCTTGGGCTTGTAAAGTATGAGCATCGTCCTCTACAGCAAGTAGTGGGTGATCTCTATGCAGCTCGAGGTGAACTATTCACCGATCTTTTTGAACGCGCATGGTCACTCCTTGATGAAGGGGCACGGCGTATCCTGCTCGTTGCAACCTTTTTTCCTACGAGTGCAAACGGCGAAGCCCTAAGCATCAGTTCTGATGTGCAACATTTCGCCTTTGATCGTGCAATAGAGCGATTATCTGATATGGCGCTCCTTGATATGCAGCAAAAAGACCTGAATAGTCCTGTGCGCTATGTGCTTCACCCTTTAGTTCGTGCATTTGCATGCGCACGCTTGGCCGATCATCCAGAGTTAGAAGAAAGTGCCCGTAAACGCTGGATTCAATGGGCATTGAATCTATCCTCGCAAGTAGGATATTGTTGGAATGATATTCAAAAACTGGATTTAATTGAAGATGAACATGAAACTATTTTCTTTACTATATTTTGGTGTTATAAAAACAACAAATTTGATGAAGTAATGAAGCTTGCGAATAATGTTGGCTTCTTTTTTCAAGTACGTTTTGGCTGGAGACGTCGGCTTGAGCTTGATCAGATATATTTAGATGTAGCTGAAAAGATACATTCCAACGAAGATATTTTAGTAGGACTTCTTCGTGTGCTAGAAGGTCTGAGTCGAACCGGACAACTTGCCCAAGCAAAGCAGATAAAAGAGAGAATATCAAAAGATTTTTCAGAATACCAAATTTCATCTAAAAATAGACAAAGATTAAAGAAAAGTTTTGGTGTGTACTACATGTGTAATCAAAATTATAGACAAGCTATTACGGTATTTGAAAATTTTTTGGACAACGAGAATGACGTTTCTGATTCTCGAAATTTAATTAACCGAAGATGGTTGGCAGATGCGTATCTTGCGGTTGGGAGAAAAGCTGATGCAAAGATGCAATTTAATGAAATAATTAATCTTGCTGAACGTCTTAATTACACACGAATGATTACATACATAAAAACTCAATTCGCACATCTTAGTATAGATGAAAAAGATTACGATCTAGGGTCTGCGCTTTTGAAAGAGGCGGAAAGCCTTGCTAACGCATGCAAAGATCGTCAACGTCTTGCTAGGATCAAATACCTAACGGGACGAAAAGCTTTGAATTGCGGCGGCATCGTGACTGCAAGAGGTGCATTGCTTGAGGCAATCGATCTCTTTGAACGACTTGGTATGAGCCGCGATCTTGCCGAGGCACGCGAGGCGCTGCGTGAGTTGCAAGACCATGCTCTGGAGCAATAGCATAGGAGGTGGCGCGGTTGGCTTCGACAGGCTCAGCCAACGACGTGGCGCGGCGCGTTGGCTGAGCTTGT
>RSAS01000596.1 GCA_003934145.1 Candidatus Viridilinea halotolerans
TTAGCGATGCCTCATTCTACCATACAGCCTGTAGATGCTCACCCTTCACCTGCCTCTACCTCAAGGGTAGACAGCCACGCGAGGGCGTCCGCGAGCTTGGGCTATGGTTCAGAAGGGTAAACGCGATGCAAGATTCATTCTTTCATGCATTGAGTTACACGAAAACGGAATTGATGATATGATTGGGTAGTCTAAACGTCAAACCCTACGTATGTGTTACAATACGCCGCAATAACGATTGAAGCACACAATAAGTCCCCAAGAAAGCAGGTGCTAAACCATGCTTGCTAACGATGTACCCGCGCTTATGCGCCTTCGGTTCATCATTGTCACAGGTTTCACCGGTTCCAACCTGCTGTTGGGCCTACTCGCGCTGATGGCCGCCGCACATGGTGCCACGGCACTCGCTGCATGGGCGTTGCTCTGCTGTGTGCTGCTTGATGGCTGCGATGGTTCGCTGGCGCGGCGGTGGCAGGTGACCAGCTCCTTCGGCGCACAACTCGACTCGCTGGCTGACATGACCTCGTTCATCATTGCAAGCGTAGCGCTGATTTACTATTGGACTGCGCCGACAACGCCGCTGTGGCTTACTCTGATCGCGGGTGGATTTTACGCCCTATCCGGTGCTATCCGACTGGCGCGTTTCAACTGCACTGTTCCGAACCCGTCGTACTTTCAGGGCATTCCAACCACATTGGTCGCGGCGATTGTCGCGGCAAACTATCTTGTAGGCTCGGCGCTCGATGCCTATTGGGTGTTGGGTTTGGTAATTTTGCTGGCTGTCCTGATGGTCAGCCTGTTTCCCTACCCCAAACTGGCCGCGCTGCGGCCCACCGCGATCTGGCTGCTGCCCCTGATTACGATCGGTGCGCTCACCAGCCTCTCCTGGACAATCTGGGTGTTGACGGTTGTCTATATCTGTTCTGGGCCGGTGATCTGGCTATGCCAGCGGCTGTGGCGCAGCAAGTAGGAGTCACTCGTCTTGCGGCGGGGGTTCGGGAGATTCTTCGGGGGCCATGCCCCCGCACCCCCGCCGGAGGGCGGGGCGCGCTACCGATAGCGTGCGATGAGCGTCTCGCCGCCCACAACACGATCACCAGGGCGCACAAGCGGTTCGGCTGAGTCTGCTGGGACGTAGACATCGGTGCGCGATCCAAAACGAATCAGCCCGTAGCGGTCGCCCTGTGCCACCAGTGTGCCCGGCTCGACCCATGTCACAATCCGGCGCGCCACCAGCCCCGTGCGTTGCGCCACAATGACCGGGCCGCGTGGCCCCTGAATCATGGTGTAGAGCGCGTTGTTATGCTCGGCGTCGGCGGCGTCGGCAGGCGCAAAACCGCCATGCTCGCGGTGCAGCCGCTCGACCTTACCTGCGACCGGGCTGCGGTTAAGATGAACGTCGTTCAACGAGAGAAAGACCGCGATCCGCAGCCACTCCTGCTCTCCGAAGCGCTCGTCGTGGAGGCGCGTCACCGTAAGCACCCGTCCGTCACATGCTGCATAGATTGCGCTGTCATCCACCACAACCCGCCGCGGCGGGTCGCGGAAGAAGTGGCCCAACGCAGCGGCCAGCAGCGCAAGGTAGGGGCGCGCAGGCCGGAGCGGCGGAAGCAGCGCTAGCGCAAGCACGCCAAAGAGCCATGGCAGCGCCTCTGTCGAGAGCCCAGTCGGACCAAGCTCGACACGGTGGGCGTGTTCCAGCGGGCGCAGGTTGTGGGCGTCGGCGGCCTTCGGCTCAACAATGCGTAGATGGTGAATCCATGCCGGCGGCGCATTGCGCAGCACCGTGTCACGGCGAAATGCGTGTCGCTCCAGCATGGTGTCGAGTATGGCGCTGGCGGCATCAACCTGGAGGCGCTGCTCATCGTCCATGTAACGGCGCTTCAGCGAGCGCAGGTAGGCATATTCGATGTAGGTCAGCGTGCCATCCGGCTTTAGAATGGCGCGATAGCAATCAAGAATAGCCGCAACCAGCGTAGCCGGCAGGTTGGTGAACGGAATGGCCGAGATAATATGGTCGAAGCGCTGGGCACGATCAATTGCGGTCACATCGCCATGCACAATCGTCACCTGATCGCGCACACGCCGGAACTGCGGCTCGCGCTCGAAGCGCTGGCGCAGGAATGCGGCAAACTCTTCATTCAGTTCATACAGCACCAGCCGATCATCCGGCCCCATCTGCTCCACAATCGCACGGGTGATCGCGCCGGTGCCAGCACCAACTTCCAACACCGTGCGCGGACCGGTGCGCCGTGCAAACTCCGACGCCATGGCTCTTGCTGCATAGATCGATGTGGGCAGCAGCGCCCCAATACTCGTGAACGAACCCTGTAAATTCCGCAAAAAATAGAGCGACTCTTGAACAGACATTGCTACCTCTTGAACTATGTGTCTCTCCGGGGAGGTGGTAAGCACTTGGCGGGGAGGCGGGGAAGCGGGGAGGCGAGGAGGCGGGGAGGCGGGGAGGCGGAGCGGCGAAGCGGCGAAGCGGCGAAGCGGCGAAGCGGCGGAGCGGTGGAGCGGCGGGGGCATGGATTCCGATAGTTCTCCCTAATGCAATAGAGACTCCGCCGGTGTACGCACCGCAAGGCGTTCGCCGCGCACCGGGAGGCGTAGGGCGCTTGCTGGTACCGTAACAACGGCAAGGGTATTGCCTAGGAGATCAAAAAATTCTAGACTGTAGCCTGGTTCAAGCTCAGGCACATCATGGCGCTCTACCACGGTACCAACATCGCCAGCGACCAGCCCATCATCTGGTAGATCGACTTTAAGAATTGCGTCCTCATACAAGGGAAAATTCATAAGAGTATACCTCTTCAGTCAGTAGATAACAATCTTCTGCTCCTCAATTACTGCATACTCAGCATTTGGGATGCGCATGACCTTCAATTATATCTGTGTAGACCTAATATTGCCACTCCCCACGATGACCTCACCATGGGGGTTGCAAAGTCCCATTAGGCTCAGGTAGTATCCGCAGATTACGCAGATTTCGCAGATGAGGAAGCAATAATCTGCGTAATCTGCGTAATCTGCGGACGATCAGGAGGACTTTGCAATCGCCATGACCACCTCACTCACGCGGCGTTCGCCGAGCATCAGTGACTGGGCAGCATCGGCGTGGTGGCTGAAGCGGAGTTGACCGAGGCGCTCCATAGCGCTGAGGGTCTGGGTGAGACCGCGCTGAAGTTGGCCGTGGGAGGTGAAGCAGGCATAGAGTGTTTGGTCAATCAGGCGCAGTGCGGCGGCGAGGTGGGTCGTCCCGTTCAGGCGTTGTTGCGCCCAGGTAAGGGTAGCCAACAGCAGGGCGGGTTGGGGCAGCACCAGCAGTTCTGCGCTACGCTCAAGGCGGCGCACAAGGCCCGGATAGGCGTAGAGATGGCTCCAGAAAGTCACCTTTTCGCCCGTCCAGGCAAAGAGGTCGCGGAGCGGCCCACGCTCCATAGTTGCGCGCAGGGCTTGGGGCGTGATGGCGAGCGTATCGCTACAGGAATTACCGTTATATTTCCAAGGTTGTAAATTGGCAGAGTAGGTTTTTTTACTGCTGCCCAACGCTGGGATTCACCTGCGCTGCTGGCAGCCGCGATAGATGGCACCACACAACAGCACGGAACGCGCACGAAAAAACGCACTAGGTTCATAGAAGCGCCAGCGGCGTCAGATGCGAGCTATATTAGGGCGCGTTTGTGCGTTAATGAATGTTTTTAGTTAATAAATTGATGTATTTCTCATAAATGATTTGATTTTGACTCGTCCTAAACAAGACATCTACATCTTTAGTGATAGTTTGTTTAATTCCTCCTCCCTTCCTCTCGATATTGATAATATTTTCAAGGAGATTCTTAAATGAGTTATCACACTGGTCAGGACTGCCCGGTAGTTGACGACTTGTAATATTTTGATATCTTCCTGCACAGGCTACTTCAAATCATGTTCGACGCGAAACCGTTCGCGAAGTTCGTCAATGCTTACTAATTTGCCAGCGCTATCTTCGACATACCAATAATCCCAGCCATTGGATGCTGATTTGCCTTGAACCATTGCAGCAATTCGGTGAATAGAACCTGCGACATTACCCCAAAGGAGTTGAGAGTCTGCCTTGATAGTAACTTCGATCTTTCGATCTTTGGAGTAAATTCTCTGTCCAATTTTAACGTAATCAACTTCAATGAGTTGGCCAAAGCTCACGCGAGGAGTTGACCTCTTTGATTTTGTAACTAATTCCGACTCATCGAATACTAGTACAGGCAAATTGTCGATTCGATTTTTGGCTATTTCGATATATTCCGAATCTAGTTCAATACCTACATATCTACGTTGTAATTTTTTTGCTACTGCACCCGTTGTTCCTGAACCAAAGAAAGGATCAAGGACAATATCGCCTGGATTACTGGAAGACAAAATGACTCGATAGAGTAAGGCTTCAGGTTTCTGAGTTGAATGAGCCTTCTTTCCATTGATCTTAATGCGCTCAGGTCCAGTACACAAAGGTATGAACCAGACGTTTTGCATCTGTTTTTCATCATTCAAGTTTTTCATCGAATGGTAATTGAATGTATATTTTTTCTGATCAGCGGATTTTTTTGCCCAAATCATGGTTTCAGTTGCATTCTGAAAGCGAGTACCACGAAAATTAGGCATTGGATTAGTCTTATGCCAAACAACATCATTAAGAATCCAATAGTCCAAATCCATCATGATGGCTCCTACACGAAAAATATTATGATACGAGCCGATAACCCAAATAGATCCGTTATCCTTTAATACTCTACGACACTCTCTTAGCCATTCCCTGGTAAACTCATCGTATTCGGCAAACCCAGAAAATTGATCCCACTCGTCATCTACCCCATCTACTGTTGTCTGGTTAGGGCGTAATAACTCATTTCGAAGCTGAAGGTTATACGGCGGGTCGGCAAAAATGAGATCTACAGACTTTTCGGGGAACGTTTTTAGTACATCAATACAGTTCCCTTGAATGATCTCATTCACGGAAAGCTGTGTGCTATCAAGTTTATTTACAAATGCTCGTCGCTGCATCAAAGTGCCTTCATCCTTGCCGGACAGGGGGAAATGCGGGGGAACCTGGTTCCCCCGCACCCCCTACCTATACATTCTGGTCACACCCGAATGATTGTACGCCCTTTTGTTCTGTCCGTCAAAAAAATAACGCGCAGGTTGCAGGTATGATCGCAGCAGGATCAGTACTCCGTAACACCAGTTATGAGTGACGGGTTTGGATACACGCATCTACCTCGAAAAGACCATGCGTGACAGCGTGCTGAAGGTCATTCCGGTGCAACTGGATCGGCTCAAGGTGAGCGGGGCGCTCTACATCACGCGCACCCGCGCCTTCCAAGATACCGCTGGTTTATTCCCCTGGGAGCGAGGGCGTCCCGCCCTCGTAGCCCGCACGAGGGCGGGACGCCCTCGCTCCCAGGCCGTTGGAAGAATAAACCAGCAGTATCTTCCAAAGCGCCATCCTCTACAACCAGGAGTTGATGACGCCGCAGAATGCGCGCATCTTCTACGAGCAATACCAAGATCTGATGAGTCGCACCCTCGACTACATCATGGAACGGGGCAACCTCCAGCGGCGCGAAGAGGAGATCGAGAAGAAGCAGGAAGAGCTACGCAAGCGCAGCCAGCAGAAGGGGGTGGTCGAACCGAAGCACCTGATCTTCTTCCTGATGACGCCCATGGGCGAGGCATACCAACCCTTCATCGAGACGGTACGCGAAGTGGTCGAGAATCGCTTCGGCTGCCAACTCTTCATCGCCAGCGACCGCCAGTACCGCGACACGGTAGGCGAGAATGTCTACCACCACATGCACCAGGCCCACGCCTTCCTCGCCGAAGTGACCGACGCCAACCCCAACGTCATGTATGAACTGGGCATCGCCCGCCACGACCTGCGCGAACGCCCGATTGTGCTGCTGCGCCGCAACGAGCAGCAGCAACTCCCGGCTGATCTCCACGGGCGCATCTACATCAGCTACAGCGACGTACACGGCGAAGAGCTAGCCAACCACCTCGAAAGCCAACTACGCACCGACCAGCGCATCAAGGCACTGATCGAGCGCAGCGGGCGCGAGCGCTACATCTCGCCCAAATTCCTCATGGCCGCTACACGCCTACCTAACATTGACCAGCGCATCTGGCACAACTTGGCCGACAAGTATCCAACCAAAGAAGCATGGAGCAACGCAACTGAAAAGCAGGTGGCTAATGCCTTACCCAGGGAAGAGGCAGACATGGCCGAGATCATCTTAAGGCGGGTCAAACAAGCCCTCACCGATGGGGCGTGAGGCCAATAAGGGAAGCGGATGTTGTCGATTACTCCGTCGCGTTGTCACCCTGAGTACGAGATGGCCCGCGGGCCAGTGGCCTGTGAGCAACAAAAGTTCTGTCACCCTGAGCGCAGCGAAGGGTCTCTTGTCGGTGAGGAGAGATGCTTCGCTACGCTCAGCATGACGGAGGCTTTTGTTGCTCAGGAGCGCAGCGAAG
The DNA here is from genome assembly GCA_003934145.1 of Candidatus Viridilinea halotolerans. Taxonomy (GTDB): domain Bacteria; phylum Chloroflexota; class Chloroflexia; order Chloroflexales; family Chloroflexaceae; genus Viridilinea; species Viridilinea halotolerans. Next base: position 6,508 of record RSAS01000596.1, read on the forward strand.
GGTCGCTTGTCGGTGAGGAGCGATGCTTCGCTGCGCTCAGCATGACGGAGGCTGGGAGATTTAAAAGTTTCCGCTTCCCTAAGCGCCAAGAGGAGATACCCGCTTGCGATCAGCTTGCGTCCTCGTCATCCTCTTCCTCTTCCCCAAACTCATCCTTGTAGCAGGTCGGACACATGCCGCGGCGCAGTTGTTCGAAGGATTTTAGGCAGCAACAGCAGATGCCGAAAGCCTCATGGCCCTCAAGGATCTCTCCTGAGTTGCAATCGTATCTGTCACATGCCAACGTGACGATGTCGGCGATAAGTTTATCCACATCCGCGCGCTGCATATGCGTCCAGACACCCGCTTCGTTGAGTATCTCGAGTACGTCGTGCAGCATGTAACTTCCGCTATGATTTGACATGTGCTTTGCCTTGCCTCTCTTTTACGCTAGGGTGCGCGATCAGGTGTATCGCGCGGCGTCGAGGTGTATTTTAGCACATATGTATAATTTTATGCAAATTGCCGAGCATGGCGTCGCAATGCGTTGTGACGTTATGCCACGACGAGACAAGCGAGCGCGGGCGCTCTTCGCCAGTGGTCACACATAGGGTCACGTCGGCGCATCCGAGCAGATTATGCTTCACCAAAAAGAAACGCCCTACCGCATTGCAATGCGGTAGGGCCGTGGCGCCCCCGAGCCGACTCGAACGGCTGACACGCGGTTACGGGTGAGCAGACGGCGACCGCTCTTTGCCAGCGGGAATCTTTCAGGGGCTGGATCAGTTGGGGGGCTTGCCGCTGCTGATTGATGAGGCGCACACCGTACCCAATCCCAGGCGGGTGGAACTGGCGGCCTACGGCTTTGCCAACGGCCAACGCTACACCGTCGGTGGTGCTGATGGCAAGACGCGCGGCGGTGGATCAAATCGGATCGCGGTGGCGGCCTCATTGCCTGCCGCAAACAGATCGAAGCTTTCTGGCGGGTACTCTCATCGTCGCCACAGTTCAAAGAGCGGGTTGGCACAGCCGCGGTGCAACTCTACGGACAGACCTGGATTCGTTGTGGGTGGTTGATTGCGGGGCGCGATGGGAAGGCGACCGATCCGATGAAGACCCACACCGGCACCCTTCTTTGTCGGTGTGAAACGGGGAGGGAGTAAACGCTACGTGCAGTTGCGTGATGCCGTGCGTGCTGCGGCTCGTCATCATGGCTGGCAACCGCCAACCCCGCCAAGCTCACCCAAACGCACTCCTGTCGCCGGACGCCCCTGCCAGTTGGGTGCAATTTGAGACGACGAAGGCCGTAACGAGCGAGGAGCGATGAGGCGGGTGCTGGGGGCACTTTGCCTTATGTCTTGCCAGAGATAGATGATTGTTCAGTCCATTGTGGGGTGGTGAGGGGCTACTTCGACCCCGAAGAGCTGTAGGGACATTGGCGAAGCATTGCCCTCGTGTGCGAAGAGACTTGGGTTGGTGGTATCGTTTGCATTCACAAGAAAAATAGCATTTTGTTGTGTTTTATGGTACAGTTGTGTCATGAAACTCAGCGAGTACGCACAAAGGGTTGGTGTTCGCTACGAAACCGCATGGCGTTGGTTTAAGGCGGGCATCATGCGACGGCAGCAACCCGCGTTGCGATATATGTGCGGGTGTCTGCGGCAGAGCACAAGCCCAACCTTGACACCCAGGTAGACCGGGTTGCGGCCTACTGCGCGGCAAGGGGCTATCAGGTGCATAGCACCATCAAAACGGAAGACCGACGTGATCGTGAAAGCACTGACTGAGGATACCGACGATGCAACTCGTTGAGCAACACGTTATCAACCGAAACGATGCCCGCTTTGCGCTGATTGATGCGGCTGCCTTTGCCGCCAAGAACCTCTACAACGCCGCAAACTATCGCGTGCGCCAGTCTTTCATTGCTGATGGTCGGTATCTCAACTACCAAGAGATGTACCGACAGATGAAAGGTACCGAGCAGTACTGTGCGTTGCCGCGCAAGGTAAGCCAACAAGTGTTGATGCTCCTTGACAAGAATTGGCAATCATTCTTTGCAGCCATTGCTGCATACCGAGAGCATCCCGCAGCCTTTACGGGCAATCCGGGATTGCCCACGTACCTCGACAAGACAAAGGGCCGTTTCTCTCTGGTCTACACCATTCAGGCGCTAAGCCGCCCCGCGCTGGCCAAACAAGTGATTAAGCCGTCAGGGTTAGCTATCGAAGTCAAGACACGGCAAACCAGGATTGCCCAGGTTCGGATGGTGCCTCGCAGCGGATTCTATGTGGTGGAGGTGATCTATGAGCGCGATGTGGTGCCAGCCGCCGTAGACCCAACACTGGTGGCTGGAATGGATGTGGGGCTGAATAACTTAGCGGCGATAACTTCAAACAAACCCGGCTTCGTGCCGGTACTTGTTAACGGTCGCCCACTCAAGCATCTCAATCAGTTCTACAACAAGCACAAGGCCCAGCTTCAAGCCAAGCTCGGCAGGAAGGGCACGACCCACCTGGAGGGATGTTTCGTAGTGCCAACGGTCGGCGGGTCAATGCCGACGTAAACGGTGCGTACAATATCATCCGCAAAGCAATCCCAAACGCCTTTGGCAATGGGATCGGGGGTGTTGTAGTCCACCCCGTAGGGATTGCCCCTACAAACTGAATACCTGCGATAAAACGCTAGGGAAAAGTGTACTATCATTGTAGATAGGGTGTGCGAGGAAAGCTGATTCCCGCACATTCTTACCAAGTGGCGAAAGCGAGGAGCGAACCATGACCATTGAACCCGTTGAACTACGTGCAGTTGCAGTACGAGTTTTCGATCTACTGCGTGACGATGCCGCCCCTTTAGAGCAACGTGTTATGCAAGCTCGTGCTCTGCTTGACAGAGTACTCACCAGATCCACGTCGCTCGATGCAGCGCAACGTGCCAATCTCGATAACGACCCGAGCGTGCAGGCCGCGCTTGCCCGTTTGGGTGATAACGAGAGCTATGTTCTAGCAGATGCAGATGGGGAACCTAGCGATATATCAATACATCTAGACTCCAGCGTGGTAGAACGTCCGGTGGATGCCAAGCGTCTTGCTGAATTAGGGCTTTCATTTTGAGGAGCCATGCAAGAGATAGAAGTTCTCCGCCAAACTAAAGCATTTTTACATAGAAAGGGGCTACTAGGCCGCAATGTTTTAGAGATCTACACCGATTCTCATCCTAGCCTTTTGGGCGACCACAAACTTGATCCCTTTCAGCGTTTTACGCTTCAATTTGATGCTTTTGCCGTGCATCCCGATCTAGTCGGGCGTTTAGACGATGGTGAGACGCTGTTTGCAGTTGAGGCTAAAGGTTCAGATGATTGGTTGAAGGGTATTGCTCAGGCGGATGTCTATCGGCAGGGCTTTCATGCCTCAATGTTGGCGGTTGCGGGTACGCCTTCGGCAGATGTACGTGCATTTGCACGCCAGCGCGGAATTGGCATTCTGGCCGTGCTACCGCATGGCGTTGATCTCATTGATCCGCCTCCACTCTCTTTGCCAAAGTTTGTTTTAGCAAAGAGTATTTTAAGTCAGTTTTCAGCGACCAATACATTATTATCACAGTTCTCTTTTAATGTCCCTACGCACTATCTGGGTTGTGCGATCTGTCTTGATGCTTGGCAAAAACAACATTCTGCATCAATGGTGTCGATTCAAGATCTAGAATCTTTTGTACGGAATCACTACCCAGTAATGCCTAAAGTGTTTCGTCCCGCATTAGCTGGCGCAGCTAAATTGCGCTTAATCAATATTTATGGAAATAAAGTTGAACTTACAAAAATTGGCAAAACATGCATGCCATTATTGCCTGATGCTGCAACGTTGAATACATGGCATTCACAAGCTATACACAAACCTCTAGCGGTTATTTCTCCATCCACAGGTGCAGTATTACGTATCCTCCTGGAAGGAGATCCGGTAGCAAAGTTTATTACTGATGTTCTTGAAAAAATAGATCCTCATGAAGCGATACCAATGTCAACCCTTGCAGAGATCGCCAGCAGACTTGACAAGACGATGACTCCTATTGTTTTCTTCTTTCCAAAAATCGTACACGAAATCTTAAATGATCAAGGTTTTATCGTTTGGCATAAGGTAGAACCTCGTCACTATCGCACCAGTATTTATATGCAATACAAGAAAATTCTTATCCATGCGGGATTTATTGCCGATCATGGAGTTGGTGGTACCAGTTCAAGATCATATAATCCAGATCGAGATATTTGGGAGTATATTTTGTGATTTTTAATCACAATCTTTTCTTTTTTCCAAACCATTCCGGTGGCACAAGAAAGATCGGGCCACGGCTATGAAGCGTAATCTGAGCTTTGTGGCTACTCAGCCAGTGATCAAAGTGGTTAGCAAGATGCTCGGCCTCGGCGTTGGGAATGAGTTGCATTGCTAGGTTGCGGGTCAGATGGTTGTGGGCACGCGCACCGTCAAAGAGCTTTTCGTGAGCATCGAGGCTCGTGTATAGGTCTATATTCATGCCTGAACCAAGGACTCTGCTGGGAGAATGTTCAGTGGTTGTAGCGGCTTTGAGTGCAACGTAGGCACAGAACTTTGAAGGGGCAAAGAGGTGCGTGATGGGATCAAAGACAAAGTAGGAGATGATGCGCTTGCCCCAACGTGCGCTGTGCGCCGCTTGGTTGATCTCAGCGTTCCAGGTGCGAACGTTGAGCATTACTTCAAGCAGGTTACTGGCAAAGTAAATGCGCTGCGTTTCGACGGTGAAGGCTGGCTCAACGATGGCAAAGATGCGCTCAAGTTCGCGTTGCGCTTCAATCTCGCTGTGGGTCATAAGTTCTGCCTGCGAGAGCTTGTTGAGCGCATTGATCGCTGTAGCACTAAGATAGGGTACAAGAGGCATCTGAAAGGCTTGCATGCCGATCTTACGCATCAACGTGATCATGTTTCCGGCGAGATTGGCGCGACCATAATCAACCCGTGGGCTGATCATCGAGACAAAGGTGTCGCTCTCAAGTTGAGGCTGAAAGAGGTGCGCGACGGAAAACTTGGCATGATTGGCCACCGGATCGGCACGACTCACCTCGAATTCGATCCAGAGTTGACGTGTTCCATCCTCGCGGTATAAGAGGAGATCAACCCGCGAAGCGTAGCCCATCTGGTGGTCAAACGCTGGCGCGAGCAACCGTTGCTCGGTTTGGCAACGCCAACCGACCGGGCAGAGTCGTACAAATTCGCTCTGTAGAAATTTAGCGAGGTTTCCCATGGTGCAACAACCTAGCGAACGACAGATCTTTTTTGAGCGCGATCACCTACCTGAAGGCATGAAAGCGCTCGTTATTCGGGTGAAAGTACCAAGATTATACTTGATTGCTGATACGCATGCCCATGAACAGACGACGATCTTTGATGATAGAATGGTCTATGTCGAAATCTCGCCCGACGAGTGGTTGCGTACCAAAGATGATCCAGCAGCAGCCGATGCACTCTCACGCGAGTGTGGCCCCTTGATTCAGCAGGCGCTTGGCGCTGCGTGGCACCGCTGGCATGATCAGGAATGGAGTTAATCGCATGACCGTCCAACCCCACGCGCAGATGAGCGTGGCAGCCTACCTTGCGTTTGAGCGCGCTGCGACGCAACGGCATGAGTATGTTGATGGGTCGGTTCGTGCAATGTCGGGTGCGAGTGTTGCCCATAATATTATCGTGGGGAATGTCTTTGCCCGTTTGCATCAGCATACGCTTGCTCAGGGTTGTACGTTCTTTGCGAGTGATATGCGTCTTGGGCTAGCAGAGCAAGAGAGCTATTTCTATCCTGATATTATGGTTGTCTGTGGTGATTTGCAATGTGCTGATACACAACAAGATACGTTACTTAATCCTATTCTTATTATCGAAGTTCTTTCACCATCAACAGAGCAGTACGATCGCGGCAAGAAATCGCACTACTATCGATCCATTCCTTCGCTCCGAGAATATCTGCTTATTGCCCAAGATCAAGCCTCTGTGGAACATGTTGTTCGCTATGGGCCACACCAGTGGCTTATAACAGAGATTACTGATCAACAAGCCGAGGTTCATCTGGTTTCGGTAGATTATACGTTGCGCTTGCAGGATGTCTATGCGCGGGTGGTGCGTAGATGATGTCATTTAGCTATCCAGCGGTGACCGATGAGTTGCTAACCGATCTTGTGGCACGCATTAGATCGGTGGGTAATCCGCTCAAAATAGTCTTGTTTGGCTCTCGTGCGCGTGGTGATGCACGACCCGACAGTGATCTTGACATTCTAATCATTGAGGAATCGGATGCGCCACGTTATCGACGTGCCCCTACCTATTTGCATGCCTTAGTTGGTATTTTTCCAGCCAAGGATATTGTTGTTTGGACACCTGCTGAGGTGCAGCAGTGGGCGAACGTGCCGCATGCCTTTATTACAACAGCAATCCGCGAAGGTAAGGTACTCTATGAGCGAACACATTGATCTTGTCCGCGGATGGTTTCGCAAGGGGGACAGCGATCTTAAGAGTGCTAAACTGATTGTTTCTGGTGAAGGGCCGTTTGATACGGTTTGCTTTCATGCACAACAAGCTGCCGAGAAGTATCTGAAGGGTTTTCTTACATATGCAGGGCAGCCATTCCCCTTTACGCATAATCTTGAAGAGCTACGACTTTGTTGTGCGTTTGTAAACCCTGCTCCAGATCTAGCTGATGTCAATTTGACGATCCTCACGCCCTATGCGGTACAAATGCGTTATGATGCGGACTTTTGGCCCGATCAAGCGACAGCTCAAGAGGCAATAGATTTGGCTGAGCATGTACGTAGTGCTATTCTTGCGGTGTTGCCACCTGAGATTTGCCTGTGAGATCTGATTATGCGTACATTTCGTTAGTTGTGGGGGGCACTCGATTCATGCAAGCTCTGCTGTAAAGTAACGGCCCGGATGCGCTGCAACAGGGCGCGGTAGGCGGGGGTGGCGCTGAGGTGTTTGCCGTGGCCGCGGTAGCGCTGTCGTGCGCTACGGAGTAATTCGTCGCTGATCTGCTCGATGGTGGCGAGGGCGGGCCAGTAGGGGTGGTTGAGGATGGGTTGCAGCGCATGACGCAAGCGCTGGTAGGCCCAGATGTCGCTTGGTTCGCTGGCGCTGGCTTGTTGCTGCACGATGATGGTGGCTTGTTGCAATGCGGTGAGGGTTGTGGCGGAGAGGTTGCTGAGGGTGGTGAACGCTTCATCCCAGCCGTGCCGCCAGACGATGCCGACGCTGCCGCAGTGCCAGCGGAGATCGCTGAGTTGTTGCTGGAGTTCGTTCTGATCGAGGGGTTGTTGGGCTGTGAGATGGCCCAAACGCGCTGCAAGATCGGCGCGGTCGTGACGCAGGTAGGCAGCAAGATCGGCTTGGCAGAGGGCGCTGGCGTAGCGTTGCAGTGGGACAAGTAGTGTGTAGAGCCGTTCGCCGCTCGGTTTGACGCGGAAGGGTAGGGTGCGTAGTTTGGCCAGCGGGAGCGCGGCGATCTGCGCTACGACCGCGTCGGCAGCGAAGTGCTGGTGCGCCGCTGTGAGCCGCTCATGGTCGAGCAGGGTGTCGCGCAGCGTAAACATGCCGATGAAGAGCCGTCGCCATACTTCGTGCTGCTGCATGAGTGCCTGGCCCGCCGTGGCGCAGGCTGCATGGTCACTACTTGACCAAGGAGAGGGCGGGGGTTGCGCTGCTGGTTGCAGATTGGGCGGGCCGTCGGGCGGGTCGTTGCGGAGCGCGGCGAGCATGTGCCACGCACCGAGGATAAGGTTGGCGAGGCTCAACCCACCCAGTTGTTCGTGCAAGAGGCGGTGCAGATCGGCTTGGTAGGTGTCAATCTGCTGCTGTGCCCAGGCGAGTGTTGCGGCGAGGTTGGTGCAGACCTGGGTCAGTTCGCCGCCACTCAGCGCCAGGTAGACCAACTCTTCGAGGATGGGCCGCTCTTCCGGCAGGCCGCGCACCAGCAACTTGGGCGCAGTGCGGGTCACCGGCTGGTCGCCACTAGAGGGCGCGAGGGCGATGGGCAGCCGTTCGTCGCCACGGGCGTAGACCAGTTCGGCGCGACTGAGCGCGAGCGCGTTGGGGCTGGCGAGCGAACGCGGGTCGCCCAGGGTGAAGATGAGCCGCTCGACGCCCCGTTTAAGCGTCTCGCGGCTGGGGTAGGGCTGGCCATGTTCGAGCCACGCCTGGAGTTCGTGCAACTCCTGCTGCCAATTGGGGGCACTTGGCGCTGCGTTGGCAACGACGACGGGGGCCACATAACTGCGCGGGACGCGAATGGTGTTTGCGTGCAACAGTTCGGCAGGCACGGCTACGCCAAGCGCCGTCGCAATGCGGGGATCGAGCGTTACCGCGTCGTTGCCGACGGTGCCATACCAACGCAGGAGAGCGCGGAGGTTGGCATCGGCAACGGCAGCGCTGCGGAAGAGGGCGGGAGGCGGACGCAGGTAGGGCGAACGGTCAAAAACGAGCGGCGGTGGCTCGGTGGCGAGCAGCGCGGCGGCAAGAACATGTTCGAGAAAGAGGCGCGGCGTCTGGCGCGGGTTGCCCTCTTCGTGCAGGGCCAAAAAGGCGCGTTGGAGCAGGGTCGGCGTGAAGGGGTAGAGACCCGGCCCAAAACTGGTATCGTAGGCGCTCAGTTGCGACAGCCCTCCGTGAAGCGTACGCAGCGCCTGGAGGTAGCCGTGGGCCAACGCCACCAGATCTTCATCAAGGCCGTAGGTGCGCCCCTGCTCATCGGTGAGCAGCAGACGGGCGCAGAGCCGCTGGTGGACATGGGTGAGATCACCGGCCAAGCTCGCCTGGGCCAAGCGCGTCTGTTCAAAGCCGGTGGTCGCGCCCAATACCGCATCAACATGGCCACTACTCAGATCAAGTAGATAGTCGAGCAGGCGATCACCCAGCAGCCGAAACGCGGTGACATCCTCCAGCAGCAGCAGTGGACGCACGCCACGGGCGAGGGCGGCAGTGCCAAGTTGGCCCAGCATCAGGCGCAGATCACCGAGCCAGAGGGTCTGTTCGAGGGCGTGCTGGAGCAGGCGCAGCAGGGCGGGCCAGCCGGCGGCGAGGGCCGCGTGATCGCGGACGAGCGTTGTGGCCCAGGCGGGCGGAGCGGGCAGCAGGTGGTGGGAAGATCTCCCCGCCGCCGCCGCCGCCAGATGCTCCACAAGAGCCGCGTGCAACTCTGCGTGGGCCAACAGCGCCTCCCACGGTGCAACGGGGAGCAGCGCGGGATCACCATGCTCATAGAGCAGAATCGTCGCCGAGAGGGCAATATGGCGCGCCTGCACCGCCAGGGGCGTATGGTGCAGCGGGGTTGCACCAACCAGACCCAGAGCGCGACGCAGCAGCGCAGCGACATGGGCCGCACTGGTCATACTACGCGGCACATGGATGGCCAGACGCTCAGCGGGATCGGCGCGATATTCCAGCCACTGACAGAGTTCGCTCTTGCCGGCGCCCGCCTCGCCCAAAAGGAGAAAGAGGCGATTGTCGGCATCCAACGCACCGGCGGCAAGCAGCACATAGATCGCCTCCTCACCGACAAACTGCCCAGCGAGCGGCGCATCCTTACAGAAATCGACCCGCACCTGGCGGACAGGGCGATGGGTCTGCAAAAAGAGCGCCCGCGCCTTCTGGCGGCTCTCGGTGGTGAGCACTTGGCGGATCAGATTGGGCTGCCAGGGAGTGAAATAGGGGGAGTGCATGGTAGTCGGTAGCGGCGGGGGATCGGGGGAGGCGAAGCCTCCCCCGAAGAACTTCCTTTCTTTCGTTTTGGCGGCTTCGCCGCCAAAACGAAAGAAAAGCGAAATTATGGGTGCTTACGGTAAGGAACAAGTTGAATCAGACCGCGCAAGGCACGATTGACTGCTTCAGAGTCGGGAAAGTAGGCTTGCACGTCGGCATCAAGCGCAACAACGCCCTGGGGAAGGAGAAAGGCCCGCTCTTCCGTAGTACCATCAAGTTTGTGTACAACAACGGTATAACCCTGCTGCATCCCTTGGGCATGCTTCCCACGCACACCCTGTGAAAAATCATACTCTGCTTGCATTGTCTCATCATCCAATGAGGAGTCATGGCTTTCGGCGTTCATATACTCTCCGTTCTGTTATGGTAGCTTGCCGAGCACTAATAATCCGAATTTGCTCGGCACGTTCAGTATAGACGACCACAAGGAGTCGGCCACTCAATGAACGGCCAATATCAATGAAGCGATCTTCGGTGGTTGAATGTTTTTCATCAAAAATCGTCAATGAATGCATATCAAGAAACACGGTAACTGCTTCTTCAAAGGAGACGCCATGTTTATCAATATTGCGGAGAGCTTTATTTTCATTCCACTCAAATGTAGAATTTGCCATGATTTTCTCAAACTCCCCAAGCAACATGAATTTCGATGTGTACACTGAACCGCCATGCAAAGCACACTTCTGCTCCTCAATTATACCTGTGTAGCCCTGCTGTTGCCACTCCCCACGATGACCTCACCATGGCGGTTGCAAAGTCCCATTAGGCTCAGGTAGTATCCGCAGATTACGCAGATTTCGCAGATGAGGAAGCAATAATCTGCGTAATCTGCGTAATCTGCGGACGATCAGGAGGACTTTGCAATCGCCATGACCACCTCACTCACGCGGCGTTCGCCGAGCATCAGTGACTGGGCAGCATCGGCGTGGTGGCTGAAGCGGAGTTGACCGAGGCGCTCCATAGCGCTGAGAGTTTGGGCGAGGCCGCGCTGAAGTTGGCCGTGGGAGGTGAAGCAGGCATAGAGGGTTTGGTCAATCAGGCGCAGCGCGGCGGCGAGGCTGGGGTTTGCATCCAGGCATTGTTGCGCCCAGGTAAGGGTGGTCAGCACGAGGGCGGGTTGGGGTAGCACCAGCAGTTCTGTCGTGCGCTCGATGCGGCGCATCAGGCCCAGATAGGCGTAGAGATGGCTCCAGAAGGTCACCTTCTCGCCCGTCCAGGCAAAGAGGTCGCGCAGCGGCCCGCGCTCCATCGTTGCGCGCAGGGCTTGGGGCGTGACGGCGAGCGTATCGCTGGCAACGAGGGTGCGCTGGATGCGACTGAGCGCCTGTTGGCGGGGATCGCACTGGTTGGCGAGGTGGTGCAGCAACAGCAGGGCAAAGGGCGCATCAGCGAGTTGGGGGGTAGCCTGGTAGTGTTGGGGAGAGCCATGCACCGCAACGAGGCCCACCACCTGCAAGAAACTGAGCGCCTCGCGCAGCGGCGCATCGGCCAGATCGAGGGGGCTGGCATGGGGCAACGTGGGCAAGAAGGCAGCGCGCAACGCTGTATCAGTAAGCTGGGGTTGGGCTAAGATCAGCGCATAGTATGGAATGGTATAATACAGAAACCGCAATAGTGCAAGAGAAGCGCTGTGGCATCCGTCATGCTGAGCGCAGCAATGTATAGCTAGGGTGCGCGAGGGAACCTGGTTCCCTCGCATCCTTCATCAGTCCTAAGGGTTGTAGGGCATCGCCCTACAGATTTTGGTCACATCCAAATTCTCGTTACAAGAACGACAAATACGGAGACTTTCATGGATCAAAAAACATTATGAAAACAATATCAGACGCTTCCAGTCGAAGTACAGCAACAACTTCTCGACTTTCTATAGTTCTTCAGATAAAGAATCCGACTAAGCCGCCAGGGCGCAGGAGGCCT
>RSAS01000829.1 GCA_003934145.1 Candidatus Viridilinea halotolerans
TCGCCTCAGACATAAAAGCCACATAGCGTCCATCGGCGGAGACAGCGGCAGCGCCTGATGCGCCATTCGCTTGGGTGCCGTCGGAGGCGACTGAGACGCGGGTGGTATCGCCGGGGGCGGCGCGGAGGGGAGCGGGTGTTAGCATGCCGACTGAGACAACGGCGAACAAGAGGCTCAACGTGAGCAGCGTGTGAGCGAGAGGTCGAGGGGTCATTGGTTTGCTCCTAGCAATGCTTGGCAAGACAGCGACAACGACGGCGGTAGCGTGGCTACATGTTGTGACGCACGGCCCTCCTCTCTCTTCCAGTCTCTTCAGGGCAGCCCGTTGGATGTGCGTGGGAGAACATGCTTCCCCCGCAAGCATATAAAAGAGCGTTGGCGGCACGATGCCGCCAACGCTTATGTAGTACTATGGTACTGTTTGTTTATAGCCTATGTAGGCTATGAAAATTTTCATCAGCGCGGAGTTTCATGCTTTTGTCTGACGCGCCAGAAGGCGGGCGCGTAGCCCATGCGGATTTTGCTCTGCTTCAACCCGATCCTGTAGCGCAACACGACGCTGCCGCCGTTCCGCAAGGTAGTGATCAACTGCGGTTTGGTGTTGCAGGTAGTAGGCGATGACGTGTCCTCTCCATAATCACGGGATCAGCCCAGGTGTGTCGAGGCGCATTGCCATTCAGCGTGTCGAAGGCATCGTGCAGCCGTGCCCGTTCTGCCGCGCTGGGGGCCGCACGATAGGCCAGCAGTCGGCGGTAGAGCGCCCAATAGTCTTTGCGAAACGGTTCCAGCAACCCTTGGTGGTGCGGAATCTGCGGATGCAATTTTGTGTAGAGCCGCCATTCATGCACCCAGCAGAGGGCATGGGTGGTCGTCACCCGATCATAGGCCGCCGCATCGTCACTCAGCAGGATGGGCACGACCGGCACTTCCGTCTGGGCGTGGCCTTCTGTTGGCTTTTGCTGTACCAGACCTCACGGATGAAGCGGATGACCTCGATCTCAATGCGCAGATGTTGCACCATGGTCGTGGTCGTGTCCCTGCGTTGCGCATCCGGCGGCAACGTCTCCGGGTCAATGGTGCGGTGCTCTTCGCGGGTGACGGTCAACGTCTCATTCTTTTTGGGCTTGCCACGCGGCGTGCGCGTGCGGCGCTCCGCCTCCGACGAGTAGTCCTGCGGCGGTGGCTTGACCGCTGGCTTAATGTCAGGCTTCCCGGAACCACCCTTTCAGGCGGGCGAGTTCATCGCGCAACTGCTGATTCTCAACGCGCAAGGTCGTGATCTCCGTTGCCTGTGCCTCAATGAGGTTCAGCAACTGGATGACGAGGGCGCGCATCGCCTTATCAGCAATGGTTTCGGGGTTGACATCAGGGATGTTCATGGTATCTAGGCTACCAGACATGGGCGGGTTTGTCAGGGGGCTCTGCCGCGATTATGGAGAGGATACGCCGATTCTGCCGGCTAACGTGGATCTCAACTGATTTTGTCGTCATAGCTTCTTTCAAGGATATATACGCACATGGTAGCTCAGAATCGTGGTGCTGTAAAGCCGGTCGGTCATAAAATCATTGGGGTGTGACCAAAATGTGTAGCTAGGGGGTGCGGGGGAACCTGGTTCCCCCGCAGTTCCCCCTGTCCGGCGGGGTTGTAGGGCACCGCCCTACAGATTCCAGTCACACCCATTACATATACCCCAACAACGACCGAAGTTGGTGCAACAGAGGAGGCGTGGCCTTTGCATCGGCAAGTTCCGGGTTCCACTGCGCGGGATCGCGCAGATCGAACCATGCCACGTCACGAATCGTTGCCAACCCATCGTGAGCATCATCGGGATCAATCCCGCACCGCGCCTCGCCCTCGACGACGCGACAGAGATAGGTGTGCAGCCATGTGTAGCCACCCTCAGGAATGTCGGGCGTCACCCAAAGCAGCCGCTCTACGGTTACCGTCAGGCTCGTCTCTTCGTGAACCTCGCGGCGCACGCACGTCTCAGCATCCTCATCCGGCTCACGCCCGCCACCCGGAAAGATCCAGAACTGACGACTGCTCGTGCGGTCGTAAACCTTGACGAGTAGGACATAATGGTCACGCACAATCGCGGCTTGGTAACGAATATCGCGCTGTGGCATAGATTGTGCCTCTCATTTCGCAAACAAGGTTTCAGGTGCCTGGTTTCAGGTTTCAGCCTGAGCGCATCAGGATGCAGTGCGTGAGGCTACACTGTAAAGTGGCGTCGCCGTCGGCGATTGGCTCGTCCTATGGCTGTTGCCATGCAGTCACCCCGAATGATCATGAAACTTGGCCCCCAAACAGATCTGTAAGCTCTGCTGAAGATGGGCGCGCAGCTTGCTATAGGCCAGTGCGCCACTCACATGGCCCTTGTCTAGCGTGGTGATCGCAACGGTAGGGCCATAGGCTGCGTGCTGCGTCTCGTAGCGAATATACTGGTCATGGAGCCCCAACAGCGGAAAGAGATTCGCGTGGCTCACACGTTGGTAGGCTGCGCTGAAGTTGAGGGCATGGGCGATGGCCTGCTCTGCCGCTGGATTGGATACGTTGACAAGCCGACGATAGATCGAGTGTTAGAAGACATCCTCGATACGCGGGCCTGCGAGCAGCGGCGCATAGCAATCGGCACTATTGTGGTAGCTGTGATGAATGTTGGTAACAAAGCCGCCCAGACTGGTTCCGGTAACCATCACCGGCCCCTGGCCTGCAGCGCGGCAAGCTTGAACCAGACCCTCGATCAGTGTCACCGAGGTGGCCAGCATGGTTGCATAGTTACGCAGATCGGAGATGCTCGCAATGAAGGCGCGTGCCGAACGATTAAAGGGGGCGCGCACAAAAATGAGGTTGGCAGTAAGCTCTTGCTGCGCCCGTCCCAAGATTTGCCGAAAGCTCTGCTCGATTGGATTCTCGCTTGTCCCATGGTGATAGATGATCACCGGGCGCGCTGTGGTGGCCCAACTTGCTACACGAAAGCCAGGATCGATGAGTCCTACGGGTGTCCGTGCTTGGAGCGCAACTGCGCCGACATCGGTGAGTGGCGGCACCTCTAGGTCAATCTTGGGCAGCAACGCATCCAGCGGTTCGCTTTCGACACTCCGGCGGAAATATTTCGCCCGCGCCAAGAGCAGGGCCGAAAGATTCATCGTGAGACGGTCACCTATGATATGCCAATTTCGCATGACAATGCTCCGCTGTATCGTACTTTGGGCTGCATCACCGCACTACCTCAGCATACTCGCTCTCTTGGCAACTACCCTCAGTCTGCCGAACGATTAACCATGGTTCGGTCGGCTGATGTGTACCTTGTCACGCTATGAACGCATCCATGTTCAAGCCAGATCGCCAATAGTTCCTGACAAACCCGATCAGATAGATGCTAAACAGGATCGTCAGCTTACCTGGACGACAATTGCCCTCACCGCAGCACCGCTCCTTGTGATCCTCGTCTGGCATGCACGCGGGAGGTAAGGGAGATGGTTAGGCGCTCTCGGTATGGTAATTGGTATTACCTCCCGCCTCCCCGCCTCCCGCCTCTCACCTCTCGCCCCTCACCCGCACCCCCGCGCTACACGGCCA
>RSAS01000960.1:0-8956 GCA_003934145.1 Candidatus Viridilinea halotolerans
CCCGCCGGACGGGTCTGTTTTCGGGGGCTTCGCCCCCACGCCCCCGCCGGACGGGTCTATTCTGCGCGATGCAGGCTGCGCTCCGGCGAGAAGCCATCCGGGTAGCGGGCGCGTAGCTTGGCAATATTTTCGGCCATCACATCGCTCATCTGTAGATCAAGGGCATCGCAGGCGAGAGCCACATACCAGAGGATGTCGCCCAGTTCTTTGCTCAGCGCCGCACGATCGATGGGATGGCCGTGGAAAGCGTGCTTTTTCAACGTATCGGCCCATTCGCCCGCTTCGCCACAGAGTCCGAGCGCCGCATTGAGGAGCCGATCCTGTTCGGTGTGCCCGGCAGGGGCGCTGCGTAGCGCGAGGCGCTGGTATTCGTCACTGTCCATGGATTATTAACTCCAAGAGCTCATCTTGCACCAAGCCGTTGGTGCTGATGCCCTCTTCATGTTCAATCGTAGTTACGCCTTGCCAATCGGTAAACGTACCGCCGGCCTCGCGAAGAATGGGCAGCAGCGCCGCTGCATCCCAGATGCTCATAATCGGATCAAGCGCCACTTCGGCTCGTCCCGTGGCTACGAGCAGGTGGCCGTAGCAATCGCCCCAGGTACGAAATAGTCCCGCTGCTGCCATTATACGCTCGAAGGCCGCTTGCTTGCCGTAGCGCTCGTAACCATGGGCAATTGTCGCCACCACAAGGCTCTCGCGTAGGCTCGCCACGTTCGAGACACGGCAGGGGCGACCATTCCACCAGCAGCCGTGGCCTTGCGCCGCATAGACAATCTCGCCCAAGGCGGGCATATTTACCACGCCCAACACCGGCTCGCCTTCGCGTAACAGGCCAATCATCACGCCATAGAGCGGCACGCCGCGCACAAAAGTCTTCGTGCCATCAATGGGGTCAAGAATCCAGCGATAGGTCGCTGCGGTTCCACCACTCAACCCCTCTTCCTCACCGAGAATCGCGTGGTCGGGGTAGTGGGCCATGATGGTTGTGCGCAAAAACGCCTCCGCCTCACGATCGGCAATGGTTACCGGCGAGGCGTCGGCCTTCTGTTCAACCGCCACACCACTCTGAAAGTAGCGCAGCGTGATCTTCCCCGCCTGCCACGCGAGGTGGTGGGCAAAGGCAAGGAGTTGTGGCAAGTCGTTTGACATGTGACGATCCTTTTTAGGTACCACGGATGGGTGAGGAGGAACGCTCTGGATGGCCCTCACCCCCCTACCCCCCTTCGGCAAGCTCAGGGCACCGCCTCTCCCGCTTGCGGGAGAGGGGGCGAAGATGTTGAGATGTTTGGTGTTCCAATGCGGTTCTTACGAGGTGGCGTACACACTCGCGTTCCCGCGTCCCCACATCCCCGCGTCCCCGCCTCATCGCGTCACCCTCCGCCCCAACCTTTGCTCACCATGGTCTCTTCGCCCGCTTTACGCTGCGGGATGCGGTAGAGGAAGCGCACGATCTGGTCGGCGGCGATGAACATGATGATCAGCGCCTGAACGATCTTGATGACATCAATCGAAAGCCCGGCGCGGACTTGCATCAGGCGTGCGCCGGTGAGGAGCCCGCCCCAAAGCAAGCCGGCGAAGAGGATGCCGACGGGGTTGCCACGGGCAAGCAGGGCGACGGCGATGGCATCAAAGCCGACGCCGGAGATGAAGTTGGTACTCACTTCATAGCGCACGCCCATCACTTCGCCCGCACCGGCGATGCCCGCTAAGCCGCCGGAAAAAGCCATGGCGAGGATAATCGAGCGTGGGACGCTAATACCCGCGTAGCGCGCCGCGCTGGGGTTGGTGCCCGCCATGCGCAACTCAAAACCGAGCGTGGTGCGCTTGAAGAACCACGCTACCGCAAAGACGAGAATTACTGCGAAGAGAATACCCAAGTGCAGGGTATTGGTATTGCCCAAGGTGAACCCGGGCAGGCGCATCGTCTCGGCGATGTGCGGCGTGCGCGATCCGCTGGTGTCGGTGGGATCGCCGAGTAGCAACGGCTGGCGGCTCTTGATCAGCCAGTCGGTGAGGCGCAGGGCGATGTAGTTGAGCATGATCGTATTGATCACCTCGTGCGCCCCCGTGCGCGCCTTGAGGATACCGGCAATCGAGGCCCACGCCGCGCCACCCAGCGCCCCGGCAATGATGCCCAAGGGAATGTGGAAGACGGGCGGCAGTTGCAGCGTCGTGCCCACCACCACCGCACAGAGCGCCCCGGCGTAGAGTTGGCCCTCGGCCCCAATGTTGAAGAGGCCCGCCTTGAAGGCCAGCGCCACCGCCAGCCCACAAATGATATAGGGCGTCGAACGAATAATCGTATCTGCGAGCGCACGCGGCGTGCCAAACGAACCCTCCCAGAGCCCAATATAGGCCGCCTGCCAATCGGCCCCGGTGAGTCCGATCAACAATGCGCCTACGACCAACGCCGTAAAGACCGCCAGGATGGGCACCAACGCGGGCGAATAGCGGGCCCAGAGGGCCGGGAGGGAGAGATGTTCCATTAGTGTTGTCCGATTTTACACAGAAGAGCTAATATTGTTCTAGTTCGCATCTATTTGCTACTGAGCCAAATAACCGAACATTCGAGGCTCCATGTTTGCTCGCAATTTCGAGTATCTTTGTCTTTTTTTGCACTATCTCAGATAGGTTCATGGTTAGCTCCTCTGTTCTTCTGTTCCTCTGTTCTTCTGTTCTTCATCCCCCCCCCCGCCAGCCATGAGCAACCCCAACTGCTCGCGGCTCAGGTCGCCGTTGCGTACTGTGGCGACGATGTGGCCATGGTACATCACCGCGATGCGATCCGAGAGGGCGAGGATTTCGTCCAGTTCGGCGGAGACGAGTAGGACGGCGATGCCTTCGTCGCGTTTTTTGATGATCTGTTGGTGAATGAATTCGATGGAGCCGACGTCAATGCCACGCGTGGGTTGGGCGGCGATGAGCAGTTTGAGCTTGCGACTGAATTCGCGGGCAACGATGAATTTTTGTTGGTTGCCGCCGGAGAGCGCACTGGCTGCAACGTGTACCCCTGGCGTACGTACGTCAAAGGCGGCAACGAGTTGCTCGGCGTGTTGCACAATTGCCGCCTCGTTGCGCACAATCCCACGGGCGAACGGGGGTAGGTAGTAGAGCTCTAGGATGCCATTTTCGGTGAGCGGATAACTGGCAACGATGCCGTCGCGCTGGCGATCTTCGGGGATGTGGGCGACCCCCAGTTCGCTGATCTGCCGTGGGCTGGCACTGGTGACCGTCTGATCGGCAATAGCAATGCGGCCCCCTTCACTCGTGCGCAATCCGGTAAGTGTCTGTACGAGTTCGGTTTGACCGTTGCCCTGCACCCCGGCGATGCCCAGAATCTCACCGGAGCGCACTTCAAGGCTGATACCATCCACCGCCATGAGTTGGCGATCATCGCGCACACGCAGGTCGCGCACGGTCAGCACGGGATCGCCTGGCTGCGCTGGATTTTTATCCACCGTCAGAATGACCGAGCGGCCCACCATCAGCGCGGCGAGGCTTGTTTCGCTGGCGGTGGCGGGATCGGCCTCGCCGACGACGCGCCCGGCGCGCAGCACGACAATGCGGTCGGCCACCTCAAGTACCTCGCGCAGCTTGTGGGTAATGAAGATGAGCGACTTGCCCTGCGCCGTGAGCGTACGCATCACGCGCACAAGATCATCAGCCTCTTGCGGCGTAAGCACCGCCGTCGGTTCATCCAAAATCAGTATGTCGGCGTTGCGATAGAGTGCCTTAATAATCTCAACGCGCTGCTGCGCACCCACATCAAGGTCGGCGACAAGCGCGTGGGGATCGACCGGCAGCCCATAACGCTCGCCAATCTCACGGATCTGGGTCGCCGCATTACGCCGCTCCAGAAAGCCCAAACGCGTCATCTCGTTGCCCAACATGACATTCTCGACCACCGTCATCACTGGTACCAACTGGAAATGCTGGTGTACCATACCAATGCCACGCGCAATCGAAGCGTGAGGGCTTTTGGCACGAAAGGGCTCGCCATTGACCAGAATCTCCCCGGCATCCTGGCTATACAGCCCGTAGAGAATATTCATCAAGGTAGACTTACCGGCCCCATTTTCGCCCAGCAGGGCCAAAACCTCGCCCTGGTGCAGATGCAGCGAAACATTGTCATTGGCCGTCACGCCGGGAAAACGCTTGGTTATCTGGCGTGCTTCCATTACAACGGGGCGTTGGGTGCCTGGTTGGGTCACGATGGTTACCTTTGCTCAGGGATAGTTCAAACCATTTTACAGCTTGCGAAGACGCGAAGGCGCGAAGACGCGGTGTCATCGCCTCTTCGCGCCCTCACGTCTTCAGGTTCTTTGGCCGATGATCCGCGTATGCTCCGAGTATAGCATGATCCCAAATGGGATCAAAGTCTTTAAACATTGCAACTTTTTGCATCTTACCACCGTCTATAGCTATGCGGGACGTCAACCGTAGTCGTGGGCGTTACCCTGCGGGCTGCGCCGTAGGGCAACGCCCAGCCAGTGAAAGGAGCATGGCGTGGAGAGCATGTTTGCCTTGGCCACCGGGTTGAGTTTGGCGGCTGCTGTGGGATTGAATGCCTATATTCCGCTGCTGTCAATTGGAATCTTGAGCCGCTTGGGGCTGATCGAGCTCGTTGGCCCTTTTGATCTCATTGGTCATGGCCTCGTACTTGCCATTCTTGCCGTCTTGGCCATCATTGACTTTGTTGGCGACAAGCTGCCGGCCATTGATAGCGGTTTCCATGCCCTTGGCTTGATCATTAGCCCGGTTGCCGGTGCGATTGTGACTCTCTCTAGTCAAGGTGATCTGGTGACCATTCACCCCGTGCTGCTCGTAGTGGCCGGGCTAATTGTCGCACTGAGCACCCATGGCTCGCGCGCTGCCATGCGTCCAATTATTACCGCCGCTACTGGCGGCACAGCGAATCCGGTGGTGAGTGCCATCGAAGATGCATCGGCCCTAGTGCTCACCATTTTGGCCATCTTTTTGCCGGTGGTAGCCCTCGTTGTGGCCATTGCGGGGGCCTTCGTTGCCTACCGCGTCTTCCGGCGCGCCACAAGTGTTTGGCAGAAGCGGGAGGCGTAAGGGGTATAATGCCCCTATGCCATCAAGTAACCGTTTTTTCCGTCGCCATATGGCCAATAACCCGAATGCACCCTCCGGTGCGCCCGAAGAGTCCAAATCGTTGGCGGAACGCTGGCAAGAGGCGCGTTCCGCTTTTCGTAATCTCCCGCGTGCTTTTAGCTTGGTCTGGCAGTCGAGCCGCATCGCCACCCTGGGCATGGCTGTCGTTGCCCTGCTGGGTGGCCTCTTACCCATTTCGCAAGCGTGGGTTGCAAAACTGATTGTGGATGAAGTGGTGGCTGCGGTGGTGGGCGGCGTGGCTGCGGCGCTGGCGCTACGCGCCATCTTTCCACTGCTCCTGGTTGAGTTTGGGCTGCTGACCACTGGCGCGGTGCTTAATCAGGTGCGTACGCTCAGTGAACATGTTCTCCATGCGCGCCTGGGCCATACGATCAACATGGCGATCATTCGTAAGTCGCTCGCCCTCGATTTGCACTACTTTGAGGATGCGCAGTTCTACGATAAACTACAGAATGCGCGCCGTGAGTCTAATTGGCGGGCGATGAGCATGATTCGCACGAGTTTTAACTTGATCGAAAATGTGATCACGCTCACGTCTTTCGCTATTGGTCTGCTGGCCTTTAGTCCATTGATTGCGCTGCTGCTCTTTGGGGCGACGATTCCTTCGTTTATTGTGCAGACACGCTACAGCCGCCTGACGTTTCGCCTGCTGACGTGGCGTGCGCCGGAGTTTCGGCGCATGAACTATTTCGAGCACCTGCTGACGGTGGATAGTAGCGCCAAGGAGATTAAGCTCTTTGGTTTGGGCGAGCCGCTGCTCGAACGCTACCAAGAGCAATTCTGGAAGATCGCCCGTGAGGACGAAGCCCTGGCGCGGCGCCGTTCGCTGCTGAGCACGCTCTGGGGTATGCTGGCGACGGTGAGTTACTATGCGGCCTATGCCTGGATCGTCTTGCTTACCGTGAGTAGCACGATTACGATTGGCGCAATGACCTTCTACCTGACGCTGTTTCGGCAGAGCCAAGGGACGTTTCAGGGGCTCTTTTTTAATGTTGGGCAGCTCTATGAGAGCGGGCTGTTTCTTGAGAATCTCTTTGGTTTTCTGGCCCTAACGCCACAGATGATCACGGGCCAAGGGCATCCGGTGCCACATCCGATTGCGCAGGGGATTGAGTTTCGCAACGTGAGCTTCCGCTACCCCGACCGTGAGGAGTGGGCGCTGCGCGACGTGAGCCTCGTGGTGCGCCCCGGCGAAAAACTGGCGCTGGTAGGGGCGAATGGTGCGGGCAAGACAACGCTGATCAAGTTGCTCACGCGGCTCTACGATCCGACTGAGGGGCAGATTCTGCTTGATGGGGTTGACCTGCGCGAGTATGATCTCACGGCACTACGCCAGTCCATCGGGGTGATTTTTCAGGATTTTGTGCGCTACCAAGTTTCGGCGCGCGAGAACATTGGCTTTGGCCAGATTGAGCAATTGGCCAACGAGCCGCGCATCCAGAGTGCCGCCGAGCGCGGCGGGGCCGACGAGATGATTGCCGGGTTGCCCGAAGGCTACGATACCATCCTAGGGCGCTGGTTCGAAAAGGGGGCCGAACTCTCTGGCGGCCAGTGGCAAAAGATTGCGCTGGGGCGCGCTTTTATGCGCGATAGCGAAGTGCTGGTGCTTGACGAGCCGACCGCCGCTCTCGACGCCGAGCGCGAATATGAGATCTTCCAGCGCTTTCGCGAACTTACTGCCGGACGGATCGCTTTTCTGATCAGCCATCGCTTTTCCACCGTGCGCATGGCCGACCGCATCATCGTAATTGAGCAGGGCCAACTGAGCGAGAGCGGCACCCACGTTGAACTTTTGGCGTTAGACGGCACCTACGCACGGCTCTTTAATATGCAGGCGGAGGGGTATCGGTGAGGCGGGAGGCGAGGAGGCTCAGAGACGAAGAGGCGAGGACGCGAGCGGTGGGATTTCTGTATCCGCACCTCCCGCATCCTCGCCTCACTACCGCTTCGCCTCTACTTCTACTTCTACTTCTTGGTCGGATCCACTGCGCCAGCGTTCTTCATCATCATTTGGCTGAACTGGGTCTGGGCCTCAACCGCCTTCTGTGCGGCATCCTGCCACGTCGCCATAATCTTTTGGGCCTGGCCCATGTCCCAGCCTTGGGTCATCGAGCCGGGATCGGCCTTCTTCAACACATCGAACCAATTCTCCGAGAAGCGAACCTGCATATCAGTCCAGGTGCGGGTCATCTCAAGCATCTGGCGCGTCCAATCAACGGCATTGGCGGGCATACCAGGGATCGATGGCATACCGGGAATGGTGGGCAACCCGGGCATGCTGGGCATGTTGACCGAGTTGGCGGCCACACTCTCGGCCCAGAGGCGTGTCAGCTCAAGCTGCTGTTCGAGAGCATACTTCACAGTGCCACGCCAGGTCTCAACCGTCTTTTGCCATGCCTCGGCGCTCTGCGGGGTGGCTGCCAGTTGCATCGAGGAGACCCAGCTCTCCCAGACCTTCTGCTGCGTGCCGGTAAAAGTCTTGAGCATGTCGTTCGCCTGCTTCGTCCAGTCCATGCGGTCCTCCTTGTATCGGGCTCATTGAATGAGTTTGGCCCTCTAACGCTACTACAATTACGCTTGGCGTATGAATTGAGCGTAACGAAGGGGGTTACAGGTGAGTTACGTATCAGCCTAAAAAGTTTTCTGTACGTACCATTGGTTTTTTGTTGCGGGTTGGCGGCTGCACCGCCAGCACACAACAAGGATGGGTATGGCCAAAATCTGTGGGGCTGCGCCCCACCCCACCGGACGGCGGGAGGATGCGCGGGAACGAGGTTCCCGCGCACACCCTTTGCGCCGCCCCGCAGCCCACCGCCGAGCCTACAAAAGCAGGCCCAAAGTGAGGAGTGCGCCAAAGATCATGTGGAGGCGTGCGGTGCCGCGTAGCCCCGCATTGAGCGCCTTGCCGCGCTGTTTGCCGACGAGATCGAGCATGGTGAGTGCGAGGGGCATGGTGAGCCATGGGAGCAGCGTGAAGGGTGAGGCACCGCCCCAGAACCAGACGACGGGTAGGGTGATGTAGGCACCCAAGACGAGAAAAGCGTACTCCATACGCGCAAAGCGTTCGCCAAAAATGACCGCTAGAGTGCGCTTGCCCGCTTTGCGATCGGTGGGCGCGTCGCGCAGGTTGTTGACCACAATGATCGCGGTAACCAGCATAGCCACCGGCAGGCTCGCCAGCAGCGCCAAGGGGCGAAGCGCGTCGCTGTGCAAAAAATCGGTAAAGACGACGGCAATGAGGCCAAAGAAGATGAAG
This sequence comes from Candidatus Viridilinea halotolerans, assembly GCA_003934145.1. GTDB lineage: Bacteria > Chloroflexota > Chloroflexia > Chloroflexales > Chloroflexaceae > Viridilinea > Viridilinea halotolerans. Next base: position 8,396 of record RSAS01000960.1, read on the forward strand.
GTAAAAATGTCGCCGAGGCCATTGTAGCCGAGCGGGAAGGGGCCGCCGGTATAGAGAATACCCGAAGCAATCGAGAAGACGCCAATGAGCAGAATGGGCCAGCCCCCCACAGAGATCAGGTAGAGGCCACAGAGGGCCGCTAGGGCGAAACAGACCAGCATGGCCTGCCGCACCACGACGGGGGCGATGAGGCCACTTTGGGTGACGCGGGTGGGGCCGAGCCGTTCGCTCGTATCGGCCCCCTTCTGGTAATCAAAGTAGTCATTAGCAAGATTGGTGCCAATCTGGATGAAGAGCGCCGCCAAAAGGGCTGCCACAAAGACGAGCGGACGCAGCACGCCATCAGCCAGCGCTGTCGCCGTCCCCACCAAGACAGGCACCACCGCTGCGGGCAAGGTCGGCACGCGGATGGCCATGAGCCAGATCTGCAGCGGCTTGGGAGGAGACTGAATTGTCATAATAGGAAATAGGAGTTAGGAAAGTAGAAAATAGCGCAGAAAAGCGGTCGTTCGGACGGGGTGCGGGGGCACGGCCCCCACAGAATCCCCCGTTCGGACGGGG
>RSAS01000960.1:9056-16382 GCA_003934145.1 Candidatus Viridilinea halotolerans
CCGTTCGGACGGGGTGCGGGGGCACGGCCCCCACAGAATCCCCCGTTCGGACGGGGTGCGGGGGCACGGCCCCCGCAGAATCCCCCGTTCCTTCGGGGTGCGGGGGCACGGCCCCCGCAGAATCCTCCGTTCGGACGGGTGCGGGGGCACGGCCCCCACAGAATCCCCCGTTCGGACGGGGTGCGGGGGCACGGCCCCCACAGAATCCCCCGTTCGGACGGGTAGGGTGCGTGCGGGAACATGGTTCCCGCGCATCATCCTACAACTTCTCAGTCACCACTTTAGCTTGGGTAAAAAGACCTACATAATCGGGGCCACCGGCCTTACTGTCAGTGCCCGACATGTTGAAGCCGCCGAAGGGCTGGACGCCGACAAGGGCGCCGGTACACTTGCGGTTGATATAAAGATTGCCAACGTGAAACTCCTCGTAAGCGCGGGCGATATGAGCAAAGTGGTTGGAGTAGACACCGCCAGTCAGTCCATATTCGGTATTGTTGGCGATAGCCAAAGCATGCTCAAAATCATCGGCCTTAATGATCGCCAGCACCGGCCCAAAGATCTCCTCTTGGGCGAGGCGGGCATCGGGGGCAATATCAGCAAAGACGGTGGGACTGATGAAGTAACCGCCATCTTTGAGCAGCTCGTGGTCTACCACTTCGCCGCCAAAGACGAGGCGGCCCTCTTCTTGGCCCAAGGCGATATAGTCGCTAATCTTGGTAAACGCGGCCTTATCCACCACCGCGCCCATAAAGGTTTCAGGTGCAGTCGGATTGCCCAACAGGAGGGCGTGGGCGCGTTCAGCGATACGCTCCACCATGGTATCGTAGACACTGGCCACAATGATGGCCCGCGAGCAGGCGCTACACTTTTGGCCTTGGAAGCCAAATGCGGCGGCAACGATGCCGGCGGCGGCGGCTTGGAGATCGGCACTCTCGTCCACAATGATGGCATCCTTACCGCCCATCTCCAGCACGGTGCGTTTGATCCAGAGTTGGCCGGGTTGGCGGATGCTGGCCCGTTCGTGAATACGCAAGCCAACCTCTTTGGAGCCAGTGAAACTGATGAAGCGAGTGAGCGGATGATCGACAAGCAGATCGCCCACGGCGGCGCCCGATCCAGGGAGGTAGTTGACGACGCCGGGGGGCATGCCGGCCTCTTCGAGAATTTCGACCAACTTAGCAGCAATAACCGGGGCGGCACTGGAGGGTTTGAGGACAAGCGTATTGCCTACCACCATTGGGGCAATCACAAGGCCAGTGGTAATGGCGAGGGGGAAATTCCAGGGCGGAATAGCCAAGCCGGCCCCCAGTGGGATGTAACTGAGTTTATTGCTCTCGCCGGGCCAAGTAAAGAGCGGCTGCAGAGTCGCTTGGTGGCGCAGCGCTTGGCGGGCATAATATTCGCAGAAATCGATGGCTTCCGCGACATCGGCATCGGCCTCGATCCAACTCTTACTCACTTCATAGACCAACCATGCTGCCAACTCCTCCTTACGGCGGCGCATAAGGGCGGCGGCGCGCAAGACAATGCGCACGCGATCTTCAACCGGCACGCGCCGCCACTGGGCGAAACGAGCATGGGCCACTTCAACGGCACGCAGCGCCAATGCGCTACTGGCCTTACTGACCTTGCCCACCACCTTGGTCGGCTCTGCCGGGCAGAGTGAAAGAAGCTGATCGTCGGTCGTAATACGTTCGCCGTCAATAATCAAGGGGTAACTGGCCCCCAACTGGCCATGGATATGGCGCAGCGCCCGCTGCATCGTTGGACGACGCTCGGCACCCGTGATGTCGCCGAAGGGTTCATTGCGATATTCGGGAAGATTCATGGGGCATGCTCCTTTGTTGTTGCGGTTTTGCTGACAGTATACACGAAGGCATTGGCCATACAACGTAACACCCCCTCTCCCGCAACGCGGAAGAGGGGGTGCATGGAAGAATAGGCAAAGGACACGCCTACTCCTTACCCACGCTGCTCAATGTGCGCGCGGAGGAGCCAAGCCATCTTCTCGTGCTTGCTCATCAGGCCGGTGAGGAAATCGCTGGTACCAACGTCGTCGTACTGCTCGTCGCTGGCGCGGATGTCGTTACGCAGGTGGCGAATGATCGCCTCGTGGTCGGCGACGAGTTGATTGAGCATGCCGCGATCGTCGGGAAGATCGCCGGGCTGTTCGGCGAGCGTGGTGAGCTGCAGCATCTCGGTGAACGTGCCGGGGACGCTGGGGCCGAGCATGCGGATGCGCTCGGCAACCTCGTCGATGTCATCGGCGAGGGCTTCGTACTGATCTTGGAAGAGGGCATGCAGCGGGCCGAAGGCCATACCGACGATATTCCAGTGGTAGTTGCGCAGGCGCATATAGAGGACGTGCTCGTCGGCCAGTAGGCGAGCCAACAGGGTGGCAACCCCTTGGATATTGGCGGCACTCAGGCCAAGATCGGGCGTCGGGGTGGTCGTGATCTGTCCCGTAGTCTCGGTAGTCATAGGGTGGGCTACTCCTTACGTGTGTTGAAGCGGGGCACGCCCAAAGCGGCCCCTGCCAGACTCCAACGGCAGCATGGTAGCAACCGCTGGGCCAATTGTATAGTAATCCTTGCGTGTACCACTTGAGTCTACCAGATAGTTTTACAAGACGCAAGTTGTCTAATTCATGATTTTTTCATTTGGGTGTGACCAAGAGCGGCAGCAATGTACACCTCCCACTCATCGCGATGTAGCTCTAGTGCGGTTGGCATCCTTTACTCCTCCACGTACATCAAAAAAACCGCCTCGTACACTTCACCATCAATGTGCGCCACGACGGTAATCTCCCAGTCACCCGGCATCGTGTAGACCGTCATGGCACTGTAGCGCCCTGGGGCTTCGGGTTCGGCGATGGGGCGATTGATGCCCATCGGCATGGCGGGCATGTCGAGGTCGAGGTAGATGTCGTTTGATGCCAAGGGATTGCCTTGGGCATCACTGAGCGTGACGGTGAAGCGGTAGGGCAGATGGAGACGCGGGTTGGCCACGGTTTCGAGGCTCATGGTGACGCCACGAACCTGCTGTTCCTCGAAGAATACCGCACGGGAGCGGGCGGGCATGCATGCGCTGAGGGTGAGGAGCAATAGTACGCTAGCCGCTAGCCGAGCGCTCGGCATTCCAACACGCTTAGACATAATCATCATAGGAAGGGTGGGCGAGGGAACATGGTTCCCTCGCATCCGCACACAGGTCGCCACGCGGCGAATTACAACACAATTCGTCGTTCGATAATCAATTTGTTACGCATTTTACGGTAGAGATCATCATAGTTCATTCTGCCCATGGTGATCTCATATTTGTAGGCATGCAACATCTTATGAACTTCAGCATCAAGGCGTTCTTCGACCATCAACTCATCGGTGATAATCTTGTTGATGGCGATACGCAGGGCGCTATCGTCGCCACGAAAAAGGACGCCATCAATATCAGCGAGTGCGTCGAGGAGTTGCTCGGCGAGGCTTTCGATCTTGGGCGGTGAGAGTTTCATCGGGGGAGTCTCCTTTTTGGCGGCTTCGCCGCCAAAACGTGTAGGTTAGGGTGCGCGAGGGAACTTGGTTCCCTCGCGCCCTTCCCCATTCCGAAGGGGTGTAGGGCACCGCCCTACAGATTCCAGTCACACCCAAATGGGGCGTGGGGCATAGCCCCAAGGCAGGTTTTTAGGGCGACAACCCTAAACGTAATGCGTATGGGCGCAGCCCCAACGCCTCAGCGCATGAGGGAACCACGGCGCAGGCGTTGGGCAAAAAGGAGGGCAAAAAGGCCCCAGCCGAGCCAAGCAAAAAGGCTAGGGCTGAAGCGGGCGAAGAGGAGCCCGCTGAGCATGATACTGCGAAAGGTGCTGACGAGGGTTCGTTTCCAAGTGACGGCATATTCGGAGGCGTCCCAATTAATCTGGGCGAAACGCGGAAGGAGGCCGCGCTCGACGCAGCCCTCTAGGGCGTAAATGTAGATGGTGTCGGTGTAGCGGGCGGCGAGGATAAGGTCGCGTTCAAGGGCATCCCAAGGGAGCGGCGGCAAGTCCTCGCCACTCTCGCGCGGGTTGCCACTGAGCGTTCCGACGCCAATACCATCGGCGGATGAACCATAACTGGTGATCAAAGCACCGCCAAAATCATGGTTCATCGCATCAAGAGGAGCGCTGCTGTAGCAAATAAGCACTTCAAGATCGGAGGGGAGATCAACAATATCAAAAGCCCGTTGGAGCAGCGTTGTCCCGGCACGGCGGTCGTCGGCGAGGAGGGGCAGTTGGTAGGTATGCACCTCGTAGCCCTCGTGGTGGATGCGGGCGATGAGTTCAAGGTAGGCGGTGCGCGCGGGAAGGAAGAGGACGTTTTCATGGGCGAGCCAGAGGCGACGGGCGAGATCGCGCATGCCCCAGCGCTGCATACGATCCAGTTCGGCACTGGGCGGCTCGATCTCTAACCCCAGCGCGTGGAAGTGGAGCGTGTGCGTTTGCACCCACATCCGAAAAGCTTGGTAGCGCTCGATCACCTGGGGGTAATTCTGGACATTGAGCCAGATGCCTTCGCTGATAGGCAGCAGGAGCCAAGCGACGGTGAGAATAGCGTGCGCGTTGAGCGTACGCACAGCCTCAGCCGTTACGTCATCCAGTTGGCGCAGCGCGACAGCTACGCCATAGCCCTGGGTGGCCAACTCATCAAGCACCCCCGGACGGGCCAACAATTCCAACAACTCCGCGCCCGAGAGATCACAAAAGAAGATAAGCTGCGGGTTGCCCAGACTGTTGCGTTGCAGTTCATTTATTGCAGACAGTGGTTGCGTCATAATTTCTTTCGCCTTGCGTTTCGCGTTGCCTTATTATACACACTTGGAGGATGCGCCGCTTTTTGGGCTGCCAGTGGCCCATAAAGATCTGGTCGAAACCAAGGGCATCCGCACCACTTGAGCCGTCCGGTTGCATGATGTCAACCCTGTTACCCTTGATCCGTTACACTTCGCCAGATACAATCCAATTGTGGTTGAAATATTGCACAGAAAATCTTGGTGACGGTAATGGAACAACCCACAACCCACCAACTCGCCCATTGGCTCAAGGTGCTCGCCGAGCCGCGACGTTTGCAGATCCTGAACCTGTTGATGGCCGGAGTGCAGTGCAACTGCGAACTGGGCACACAACTGGACATGGCCCCCAATCTGATTTCGCACCACCTCAGTGTGCTACGCAAAGCCGGGTTGGTCGAAGTGGAGCGTGATGCCGTCGATGCGCGCTGGGTCTACTACGCGATCAATCGCCCCAACCTAGAGGCACTCAACGCAACCTTCACCGCCTTCTTTGATCCGGCACGCATCCAGCCCCGCCAGCCGAACTGCGGCCCGCAGACGGCGTGCGAGCCCGACGATGCGGTCACCACTAGGTAGCAGATGACCACCAGCCCTGATCTAGCAAAAGATGCAACGCAACCCCATAGGCAACCGGGCGCAAACCCGGCCAACGGCGCACGAGTAACCCAAGGAGCGGCAAAGTCAACAGGGGTTGGTGTAGCCACGAGCGCAACGACCCGTAGCGCGGGCGATGATCGCCCGGTGGAATAAGCCCATGACGGTAGCAGTCGTAGCGCCACGCCCCCACGATGCTCCAATCGCCGCTGCGTAGCCCGTAGAGGATCAGGTGATCCACGTCCACCAAGGTGCCTGCGGCGACGACAAGCAGCACCTGTCCCGGCTGACGCGGGTAGAGCGTGAAACCCAAAGCGGCTGAAAGGAGCAGGTGGCTACGTAGGCGCATGGCATGGCTATCATTTGACGGGTATCGGGTGTCGGGTATCGGGTGTCGGATTTTTGGCAGTAGGGATGGTTCGTGGCAACTTTACCGTCTTGTGTGAGGGGGGGCGGAGGCGCGAAAGACGGTAAAGCGGAATCGCACTTTCTGAAACCATCCCGATTTTCGGCTATCGGCTTTTCGGGTTTTCGCCTATCGGCTTTTCGGGTTTTCGCCTATCCTCCAAGGCCATAATGGGCGCAAACGTACGCCGATGGAGTGGGCAGGGGCCGTATTGGGCCAACGCCTGCTGATGCTTGGCTGTCCCGTAGCCCTTGTGGGCCGCAAAGCCATACATCGGGTAGGCGCAATCCGCAGTCTGCATCAGGCGGTCGCGGGTGACTTTGGCCACCAACGAGGCAGCGGCAATCGTGAGCGAACGGCTATCGCCTTTAATCAATGCCACCTGGGGCAAAGAGAGCATCGGCAAGCTCAGGGCATCAATCAGCAGGGCAGCGGGCCATTGTTGCAACGCGAGGAGAGCAATCTGCATGGCCAAGCGTGTTGCGGGCACAATGCCAAAGCCATCAATCAGGTAGGCGGGAACGCTGCCTACGCCAACAGCGCTGGCATGCGCCAGCACTTGGTTGTAGCCCACCTCACGCGCTGCCGCCGTGAGTTGCTTCGAGTCGTTGACTCCGGCCAGCGCACGTGGTTCGTCGAGGATCGCCGCAGGCAAAATCACCGCTGCCGCCACCACCGGCCCGGCCCAACAGCCCCGCCCCGCTTCGTCGAAACCAGCAATGGTCTGATGTCCAGCGGCGCGGAGGATCGTTTCATATTCAGTCGAGGGCGGTTTAGATTTCACCTTCGAGCACCATCACCCGACTAGGGCCAAGCGACACCCACGTTGCTTGCAGATGCAAATCGCCCAAGGCGAACGACGTGCTTGGCCCATCTGCGGATGCCCGTGCGCTCATCAGGGTCAGCGCATAGGCCAGATCAACCAAGTGGCGATAGGCACCCGGCGCAAGTTCGGCAGAGGGGATGATCACCACGCGACCGCCGGGCACAAGCACACGCCGGATCTCGTGGTGGGTCTGCGCATCAAGAATATACTCCGCCGGAAAGGTTGCCACGACGCTATCGAAACTAGCCGCCGCAAAGGGCAACTGCTGTGCGACGCCGCGCACCAAGCGCGGCCAATGGCCGACGCGGCGCAAACGCTGCGCGGCACGGCGCACCATCTGCGGCGAGGCATCGAGGCCCGCGCAGCCCGCACCGTCGGCCAATGCCAATTGCACATAGCCGGGGCCAAAACCCAACTCAAGTGTACGCCCCCGTAACTTTGGCACCGCCACCAAAGCCCAACGCTGCCACAACCCCGCCGAGACCAGCCAAGCTACGGCATCGTAGCTCCAAGCCAACTCGCGGTAAAAGTGGTAAAAGAGGCGCTGAATGATACGACGATAGAGCATGTGGGTAGTGAGGCGAGGAGGCGAGGAGGCGAGGAGGCGGAGAGGTGAGGAGGCAGAGAGGCGAGGTAAAGGCACCCCCTTGGCGGGGGTTTGGGGGCTTGGCCCCCA
>RSAS01000960.1:16482-18154 GCA_003934145.1 Candidatus Viridilinea halotolerans
AAAGAACCCCCTTGCAATGGGGGTTTGGGGGCTTGGCCCCCAAAAGAACCCCCTTGCAATGGGGGTTTGGGGGCTTGGCCCCCAAAAGAACCCCCTTCCAGCGGGGGCTTGGGGGCTTGGCCCCCGAAAAACATCCCTCGTTGCGCCTTGGCGCAACCCCCTAGAAACGACGCTCCTTGATGCGGGCCGCCTTACCGGAGCGCCCACGCAAGTAGTAGAGCTTGGCACGGCGCACCTTACCGCGACGCATAACCTTGATCGAGTCGAGGCGCGGGGCGTGGAGTAGGAAAGTACGTTCGACGCCAATACCGTGGGAGGCGATGCGGCGCACGGTGAAGTTCTCGTTGATCCCACCGCTGCGGCGGCGAATCACCACGCCCTCAAAATCCTGCACACGCTCGCGGTTGCCTTCCACCACCCGCACACCCACCCGCACCGTATCGCCCACGCGAAACTCAGGCAGGTCGGCCTTCATTTGGCGCTGGGCCAGATCAATCAGAATCTGCTGCGACATAAACGTGTCGCTCCTTTCACTTACGGCCCGTGCCAGGCGCCCGAACCATCTCGGGACTGACGGGCCACCATGCTGCCATGCACAGAAATCTGGCAGGCGAGCAACTCGCCTGCCAGATTGGTTTGCTAAGGGCCGATTTTAGCATAGATGCGGGAGGCGGGCAAGTGGAGGGCTACACCTCACGCCCCGCTAGGCTGCGGGAGGGATGCGCGTCCCCGTCACGGCGTGCAACGCATAAAATAGCCCCGCTCATCCGCCCGGTAGTCGTAGTCGCGGTTGTCGGCGTGGAGGATTACCCAGTAGCCTGGGGTGACAACCATGAGGTAGCCCATGTCGGGCTGAGGGCAGCCCAACGAGCTATCGTTCCAGGTGATCGCTTCGCCGCGCACGAGGGTGATGGCGCTGCGTTCTAGTCCTTCGTTGGCGACAAGATCCGCAATGATGCGGTCGAGCAACGCCTGCGGCACTGTGCTCACTGGCGGCAACGGCGTTGCCGTGGGGCGCAACGGGGCGCGAGTGGCGCTAGGCATGGGGGGCAACACGGTGGTTGTTGCCTCCGGCGTTGCCGTCGCACTAGGGCTCGCCGTCGCACTAGGGCTCGCCGTCGCACTAGGGCTCGCCGTCGCGCTAGGGCTCGCCGTCGCGCTGGCGCTCGCCGTCGCACTAGGGCTCGCCGTCGCGCTAGGGCTCGCCGTCGCGCTAGGGCTCGCCGTCGCGCTAGGGCTCGGCGTGGGTGCCACCGCAGCCGGTTGGCCGCAGGCGCTTAGGGTGAGGAACAAGATAGCGGCAATCAAAAAGTGGCGCATAGTTGTGAATGGTTTATAAACGCATCAAACCGCATTGCAACACCAAGAATCGCGACGCCTTCGCCCCCTCTCCCACGTTGTGGGAGAGGGGGTAGGGGGGTGAGGGCCATCTAGGACATCCCAACCACCTATCTGCGCTCCATGGAGCGACTATTCTGTCTGCCCAGAGGAGGTAGGGGGGTGAGGGCCATCCGGGGCATCCCAATAGCCTATTCGTGACTTGCGAAAGGATCCGCGCCAGGGCGCAGCAGCGGCCTTTGGACTCGGGCATCCACAAGGCTGTGGGAATGGCCGCTGCTGCGCCCCTACGTGCGGGGATGGCGACGATCGCTTGTTTCTCCCCGCCTCCCCG
>RSAS01000079.1 GCA_003934145.1 Candidatus Viridilinea halotolerans
TGATCCTGCCGCCTGTTGGGACGGTGGCGGGTGTTGATGTGCGCGGCGGCGCTCCTGCGACGCGCGAGACCGATCTCTTAGCGCCGGAGATGCTCGTAAGCACGGTGGATGCCATTGCGCTTTGCGGGGGGAGCGCCATGGGGCTGGATGCCGTGGCGGGGGTGGTGGCGTGGCTGCGCGAGCAGGGGCGTGGCTTTGATGTGGGCCTCACGCGGGTGCCGATTGTGCCCGCTGCCACTCTCTTCGACCTTGCGCTGGGGCGTGCCGACCGCTTCCCGGATGCGGCCATGGGCTACGCGGCCTGCGTCAACGCCACGAGTGCTGCAGTGGCCGAGGGCTGCGTTGGCGCGGGGGCTGGGGCGAGCGTCGGCAAGCTGCTGGGTATGAATTGGGCGATGAAGGCGGGCATTGGCACCTGGAGCGAACGCCTGCCCGACGGCACCATGGTGGGCGCGTTGGTCGCCGTCAATGCCCTGGGCGATGTCTGGAGCGACGTGGGTCACCTGCTGGCGGGGGTGCGCCACCCGGAGCGTGGCGGCCTTGCGGATGCCATGGTGTTGCTGCGCGATCCCGCTTACCAGAAGCATTTCCCGTGGGGCGGCACAGATTTTGGCGGCAATACCACCCTGGCGGTCGTTGCCACCGATGCGCGTCTGACGAAAAGCGAGGCGCGCAAGTTGGCCCAAATGGCCCAAACTGGCCTTGCGCGTAGCATCCGTCCCATCCACACCCCCCTGGATGGCGACTGTGTCTTTGCCCTCGCCAGCGGCGAGCGGCCAGCGCCGCACATGCTCCAACTCGGCAGTATCGCCGCCGCCATCCTCGCCCGCGCCGTGGAGCGTGCCGCCACGACGGCGACGAGCATGGGGGGGCTGCCAACGTGTAGGTAGGGTGCGCGCGGGAACCTGGTTCCCGCGCATCCTTTCCCAGTCCGCATCAAACGGGGGTAACCAAAAAGGCTTAGGGGAGAAGGGTGCGCGCGGGAACTTGGTTCCCGCGCATCCTTTCCCAGTCCGCATCAAACGGGGGTAACCAAAAAGGCGTAGGAAGGGTGTGCGCGGGAACTAGGTTCCCGCGCGCCCTCTCACCGCCCGACGGGGCGCGGGGCGGCAGCCCCAAACGTAATGGCCATGGGGCATAGCCCCAAAAGGATAGAGAAAAGGAGTCTCCAATGTCTCGTCGTCGCTCCGACTACAATGACTATCCATACTACGAACGGCGCGCACGCATTCCCGCCGACGGCATTAAGGCCAAGAGCCAGCGAGGGGGATTTGGGAGCTCTTGGTGGGCCAAACGCTGGATCGGGGCGCTACAGAGCTTCGGTTACGGTAGTCGCCTGACGCGGGGAAGTTCCTATGCGCGCAATGGCTCTGTACTCAATATTGATGTGGCGGCGGGCAAGGTGAGTGCCAAGGTGCAGGGTTCGGTCAGGACGCCCTACAAGGTGACGATTGAACTTGGGGTGCTGACGGCGGAGCAATGGGAGCAGGCGCTCGACGCGATTGCAGCGCAGGCCATCTTTGCCGCCAAGCTCTTGGCGGGCGAGATGCCGCAGCATATCGAAGAGGCGTTTGCGACGGCGCAGGTGCCGCTCTTTCCCAAGAAGGCCAACGATCTCAAGACCACCTGTTCCTGCCCCGATTATGCCAACCCGTGCAAACACATCGCAGCGGTACATTACCTCTTGGGCGAACGCTTCGATGAAGATCCCTTCCTGATCTTTGCGCTCCGCGGGCGCAACCAGGAGCAGGTTATTGCGGCGTTGCGCGAACGGCGCAGCGCGGGACAACTCAGCCTCGCGGAAGAGGCTGCGCCGCCGCTGGAACTGGCCCCGCCACTGAACGAACTGCTGGAAACCTTTGACCAACCCGGCCCCGACTGGGCGCAAATCCAACCCACCATCGCCCCGCCTGCGCTCGAAGCGGCCATACTGCGCCGCCTCGGCACCAGCCCCGGCGCGATTGACGATGAGTTGCGTTGGGCCTATGGGGCGGTGACGCGCGGCGCGCTGGTTTAGGGGTGGTTTCGCCTTGCGGCGATTGACTTTTCTTCGGTCGGAAAGATCTGCTTCGCTGCGCTCAGCATGACAATAGCTCCGTGAGCAGCAGGGCGAGTTTTACGCCATTGCCTTTTCTGAACCTTCACGTCTCTTCAACGGCATGCTCATGCTGGGTGAGGCGCACAACGCGGCCACTGTAGTCCAATTCGACGGCGACGAGATCGATGCGCCAGGGAGATTCGACGGGGATGGCGGCGGCTTCGAGGTAGGCGTAGGCGAGATTGATGAGGCGGCGTGCTTTGGTGGGAGTGATGCTCTCTTCGGGGGTAGGGCCGTGCAGCGCACCGGCGCGGCGGGTGCGGACTTCGACAAACGCCAATTGGCTGCCCTGTTGGGCGATGAGATCAATCTCGCCAACGGGGCAGCGCCAGTTTTGGACGATGATGTGCCAGCCGGCACGGCGCAGATGGGCGGCGGCGGCGGCTTCGCCGCATTGGCCCAAGGCGCGCTTAGCCAAAGCTATATTTGCGCCAGACATCGTGGCGCTCGAGCTCGCCGAGCAGGGCGAAGGCAATATACTGCGGCTGACGCGGGGTCGAGAGCAGCAGCATATTGGCCTGTTCGGGCGTGCGGCCACCCTTGCGATGGTTGCAGTCGCGGCAGGCAGTGACGACGTTTTCCCAACTGGTGATGCCGCCTTGGGAACGCGGCAGGACGTGATCCATCGTCAGGTAAGTGCGCCCGGGTTGGTCGCCGCAGTACTGGCACGTCTCGCGGTCACGGGCGAAGACGCCACGGCGCGAGCAGGGCAACTTGAGGCGGCGTGGGATGCGAATGTAGCGCACCAAACGAATGACGAGCGGCACATCAAGACTGATGGCACAGGCACGTAGACGTGCTTCGGCGGCCTCAATCAACTCGGCCTTTTCCTGAAGCAGCAAAATAATAGCACGCCGCACAGAGATGAGTTGCAGCGGCTCGTAGCTGGCATTGAGTACAAGAACGCGCTGTCCCAAGGCGTTCACCCCCTTTTAAGAACCTCATGTCAACGCTTGACAAAGGCTCTCGCACGGGGGTTTAGGGTGTTGCCCCCGGCTAGAGCGCGCGCATTCGCATTTGGCTGGCGGAAGAGACGGCACGGACGGCCCTGAGCGCTGCGTCGGCGCCAAGGGCACCACGGCAACCGCAACTACGAGCCCTCTGCGCTCGTATGCTGACGTTGCTATGGTTGGCACCTTGGCGGTGCATAGTGTGTTGTGGCTCAGTAACGCTCATGGCTGGTGCAGTCCTCGGTCGGCGGGCACGAAAGTACGCAGAATCTGCGAACGCAATATAAAGGTAGCACAGGGTAATGCAGATTGTCAAACGCGATCCGCCAACCGCTTTGTGTTGCGTGGTGGCGGCGTAGCCGCCACCACGCAACACAAAGCGGTTGGCGGGGGAACCAAGTTCCCCCGCGCCCCCGTGGGGTGGTGGCGGGGGAACCAAGTTCCCCCGCGCCCCCGTGGGGGGGGGGTGGGGGAAGCGGGTTGCCCCGCGCCCCCGTGGGGTTTAAGGGCGGATAGAACATTCGCTCGGCAAGTCACGGATAGGTGATTGGGAT
>RSAS01000304.1:0-1772 GCA_003934145.1 Candidatus Viridilinea halotolerans
AAGAGATGCTTCGCTGCGCTCAGCATGACGGGAGGCGTTTGTTTCTCAGGAGCGCAGCGAAGGGTCTCTCGTGGTGACCAAAAGAGATGCTTCGCTACGCTCAGCATGACAGGCTGTTGGGATGTTTAAAAGTTTCCGCTTCCCTTAATGCGTATGGGCCATGATCCAATGCTTTTTGAATAACCTCACGCAAAGCCGCAAAGTGTTGACATCTACGCCAAAAACGTTGCGCCTTTGCGCCAAGGCGCCTTGGCGCCTTGGCGTCACAACCCGCCCCCTACGGCGTCACCGTCGCCGTCGGCGTGATCAACTCTGCTGGCACCGGACGCACTAGGCTGACCCAGCGCGACGGCACCCAGCCAATCAATTCCACCGCTGGCCCGCTGCGTAGCGGCACGCGCACGCGATACCAATCGCCCACTTGAGCCAACACCTCCACCGTGGCCCCCAGCGGCGCAACGATGCTGGTGCGCGTACTCGTCTCGTCGGGGGCGTTGAAGAGGTAGACGTTGCCAATCATTACCCCGTTGAAGGGCGAAGGGGTAGCTGTGGGGGTTTTGGTCGGAATGTCGGTCGCCGTCGCCGTGGCGGTCGCGGTAGTAGTGGGGCTCCTGGTCGGCGTCGTCGTGGGCGTACTGGTCGGCGTAGGCGTACTGGTCGGCGTAGGCGTCGCGGTGGGCGTAGGCGAACTCGTGGGCGTCGCAGTCGCTGCTGGCACCGCCGCAAGCGCGGCGAAGTTGGTCTCGACGCGCCAGATCCAACCCGCGCAGATGAACATGGGCAGCAGTACCAAGAGCGCCATCAGGGCGACAATGAGCCGTTGCGAGGTGTCCGTCGAGATGCGCGAAGGGCGCGTTGGCGCCGGAATGAGGCGGCTACTCAGCGTCTTGGCCGCACTCTCGACCAAGGTGATATTGGTGCCATCGAACGAGCGCAGTTCATCGTAGCGTTTATTGTGAATGGTCACCAATGCCTGGCGCATCGTTTCGCGGTAATTGGGCGGTTCCACACCATCAATCACCACGGCGAGGTAGGCGGCCCCCGCCGTTTCAATCAGAATCTCACGCGACTCATAGGTAATCGCGCCCAGTTCGCCGCTCGTGTTCGGCCCCAGCGCCTCACGGGCGAAGGCGCGAATGGCAGTGAGCATGCCACTCACCAGATCGCGATCAACAAGATCGGGGTCGGCTGAAGAGTGACAAATGAGCAGGCCCGTATCGCGCTGAATGAGAAAAATCTCGCAGACGGTAAAGGGAAGTGCCGCACGCAACCGATATTCGGCGGGCGAAACCCCACGCACAAAAGCCTGCCAGAAATGGGGATCAAAGAAAATCTGCATGCTCTGGCGCACGCGGCCATCCACCGTCTGCGAAAACTCGCGCAGCGCCTCCGTCACCGCCTTGGCAATCATCGCGCCAATGACAGGATAGAGCGCATCAATAATATCTTCGCGCGCCTCGTAAACCTGGCGGCGAATCGCTTCACCAATCACCGGCGCAATCGCCTTCGCGATCTCATCACGCGAGACCTGGATCTGCTCCGTAAGAATATCGGCAATCAGGGGACTAATGCGGTCGGCAAGAACCTCCGGCTTGAGCAGTACCCGCCGGAGGTCTTCAATCTGGGCATTGAGTTCAGGCTCCTGGGCCATGCCCTCACATTCCTCTTTAACGTACGCTTCATACGCATAGGGGAGGGGTGGTTCCTTGGGGGCATGGCCCCCAAACCCCCACCGGAGGGGTGGTTCCTTGGGGGCCATGCCCCCAAACCCC
>RSAS01000304.1:1872-3593 GCA_003934145.1 Candidatus Viridilinea halotolerans
CCCACCGGAGGGGTGGTTCCTTGGGGGCCATGCCCCCAAACCCCCACCGGAGGGGCCAGGCCCCGTGTGCATATACGTTACACCTCCCGGTGGGGGTTCGGGGGGAGGCGCAGCCTCCCCCGAAAAAATCCCTCTTCGTCGCGTGGTGGCGGCGCAGCCGTCACCACGCAACAAAAAAAGTCACTCCTTCGCGCCAGCGAGGCCCTCCAGCAGACCAGTCATCGAATTGCCGGTTTCGAGGCGGGTCGCAACTTCGATCAGCATACTGGCCAGCGCCTTGCGGTCGGTCTTCTGATGATCGAGGCGGTCGGTCATATGGCGCACTTCCGCGCGCAGCGTATCTTCGGCGTGGCGCAGATCGCGGCGCATTGCTTGGGTGCGTTGCTCGATCTGGTCTTGCATATCGCTAACGGCGGTACGTGCGGCCCGAATTTCCAATTCACTGGCGCTATGAACCTTGCGCAGATCGAGCAACCCTTCGCCGACGCCCACAATCGTCTCTTCGTGCTGACGGCTTTGGGCCACCAGTTGTTGTACTTGGGCATCGCGGCTGCGCTGGCGTTCCTGCTCGCGGCGCTGATCTTCGACCAATTTACGCAGATTAAGTTCAAGCAACTCCATGCGACGGGCAGCGCTCTTTTCGGCCTCGGCAATACGATCATGGGCATCGTTGAGATCGCTCGTCATACGCTCAAGATCGCGGCGCAGATCGGCCAACTGGCGCTCATAGGCTTCAATTTGCGGGCCAAAGAGAATTTCGCGCAGGCGGTCTACTTCTGCACCGCGTAGCCGTTGGCGCGACGCATCAGGCCCCAGAATAATCTCGCGCACCCGTTCGAGATCCTCTTGCGAAGCGGGATCGGTGCTGATCCCGCGGCGGCCTCCCGGCTCTGGGCCGGGCTCATATTCGGCGGTGGGCAACGGCGTGGAAGTCTGGTAGCGATCACTGCTCATAACGTTCCCCCCTACTTAGCGCAACTGGCCTGCCAGAACCTGAAAGGCCTCTTCGACATTCTCGCCGGTGCGGGCGCTGCTGAGGAACCAAGGGGCGTTGTACTGCTGTGCGGCTTCATCCAACATGGCATCGCTAATTTCACGCTGCCCGGCGAGATCAACCTTGTTGCCAACCACCACAAAGGCCATCGCCTTATTTACGGCGCTCATCTCACGCACATACTTGGTCAACGACTGCAACGTATCGGGGCGGGTGAGGTCGCAGACCAGAATAGCCCCGCGTGCCCCCTGATAGTAGGAGCGCACGACAGCGGTAAAGGGCTCGCTGCCCGCCGTATCCCACACATAGAGATTGAGCGTCACATCCGGCGCGGCGAGAGTCACCGTGCGCCGACTAATCTGCACCCCGATGGTGCTGAGGTAACTCTCATCGAAACGGCCCTCCACAAAGCGCCGAATCAGGCTTGTCTTGCCTACAGCAAAGTCACCCAGCAGACAGATTTTTCTTGCAACTGCACTCAAAATAGCATCTCACCATCAAGATACAGACAAAACACGTTTGGCCCACAACGGGGCTTATATTGCATATTATACACTACCTTAGTGGGGCGGATGCGCCGTGCGGCACGGCCCCATAGGGCGGCTGCCCTAAAACCAGGGTGTGGGGCTGCGCCCCACACCCTGGTTTTTTTATTCGCTTTTGGCGGCTTCGCCGCCAAAAGCGAATAAAAAGTGTTTTTCGGGGGCCAAGCCCCCGAACCCCCGCC
>RSAS01000491.1:0-71 GCA_003934145.1 Candidatus Viridilinea halotolerans
TTGGGAAGCCCTTTCCAGAACAGGTGAAACCCTTTGAAGGCCATGCCCCCGTACCCCCGCCGGAAGGGGTT
>RSAS01000491.1:171-3577 GCA_003934145.1 Candidatus Viridilinea halotolerans
TTTTCGGGGGCCATGCCCCCGTACCCCCGCCGGAAGGGGTTTTTTCGGGGGCCATGCCCCCGTACCCCCGCCGGAAGGGGTTTTTTCGGGGGCCATTGCCCCTTCGACGAGGCTCAGGGTAAGCCCGTAGCCCCGCCGGAGGCTTACGTTCATGCGTGTGGGGCACAGCCCCCAAAAAATCTATAGTACACCACTTTTTTGAGGAGGCGGAGCCGCTCTCGAACCACCGTCGGAAGGCGTAAGCAGCAACCAAGCCTGTTACCACTTGCGGTACAATGAAGTGTTATCGTAACCGACGTTAATGATTACCCGCCCGTGTGCGGAGCCAGCCATGAGCCTCTATAAGAGTCGTCAGCGCGGATCTGTCATTTTCCCCGCCCTGCTCAATGCGTTTGTACGCATCTATACTCGCCTGAAGGTCGAAGGGCAGGAAAACCTGCCGCTTGAAGGTAGTTTTCTTATTGCAGCGAACCACCAGAGCCACGCCGATACGGCGATGATCTTTGCGGCTGTGCCCAAGGTGATTCGCAAGCGTTTTGTGGCGGCGGCAGCCCAAGATTATTTCTTTCAGGGGGGGTTGCCCCAGTATTTCTCGCGGGTCTGGTTTAATGCCATTCCCGTGGCCCGCGACCGCCGCGGCGGGCGCGACCCGATGCGCCATTTGGGGCGAGCGCTGCGCGAAGGCTACGCGGTGATGATGTTCCCCGAAGGCACGCGCAGTAGCGGTGAGTTGCCTGGCCCCTTCCGCGCCGGGATTGGCAAGTTGCTCGCTGAATTTCCCGAAACGCCGGTGGTGCCAACCTGGATCGGCGGGACGGCGCGTGTTTTGCCCAAAGGCGTCTACGTGCCGCGTCCCTTTCGTACCTACGTGCGCTTCGGTAGCCCCCTGCTCATCAAGGCCCATCCCCGCTTCCGCGCCACCTGGCAGAGTGCCGCCGATGAGATCCGTGAGGCGATTCTGCAACTGGGTGATTATCCGGTGATGGTGAGTGATAGTGGCGAGGCGGAGGCGGAGTAGTCTGTCGCGCTGGGGTTGCGGGGCCATGGCCCAATACCTTTCAGATAAGCTCACGCAAAGCCGCAAAGCCGCTAAGGTTGGGCATACCTACGCCCTTGCGCCTTTGCGCCCTTGCGCCCTTGCGTCAAGAAATCCCTCTTATTTGAAAGGTATTGGGGCATGGCCCATACACATTAACTTAAGCTTGTGGATGCCCCAAAACCTGCTTGTAGTAGGCGCTTTAGCGCCGTTCGGGGGCTGCTTATGGGGCTAAAGCCCCTACTACGAACCGCAGGCCAAGGATAGATGATTGGGATGCCATGGATGGCCCTCCCCCCCTGACCGTCTCCCGCGTTGCGGGAGAGGGGGGAAGACATCAAGATTCTTGGCGTTGCAACGCAGTTCTTGCGGGGCAACGCACGCGTTTTCTGTCCGCTCATGAACGCATGCGGCAAGAGGGACTAATACGCTCCACGGCAACACTACCACGCCTCTAGGCGGCGATCATCGCGCACGCGCGCAAGACGCGCCGCGAGGCCGGTGTAGCCTGCGGGCGTGAGGGCGCGTAGCTCGGCTTTGACCGCTTCGCTTACGCTGAGTTCGTCTACGAATTGGTGCAACACCTCCAGGCTCAGTTCGCGCCCCCGCGTCAGCGTCTTGAGCATCTCGTAGGGTTCGGCCACCCCCTCGCGGCGCAAAATGGTCTGCACCGCCTCGGCGAGTACCTCCGGGTGGGCCACAAGGTCGGCGTGCATGCGTTCGTGGCGCACCGCGATCTTGCCCAGGCCGCGTAGGGTGCGCTGGTAGCCCAAGAGGGTATAGCCAAAGGCGACCCCCACGTTGCGCAGAACCGTGCTGTCCGAGAGATCGCGCTGCAAACGCGAAATGGGCAACTTGCGGCTAAAGTGTTCTAGCAAGGCGACCGCCAAGCCCAAGTTGCCCTCGCCATTCTCAAAGTCAATCGGATTGACCTTGTGGGGCATGGTCGAAGAGCCGACTTCGCCCGCACGCGGCGCTTGGCTCAGGTAGCCGTCGCTGATGTAGCGCCAAAGATCCTGACAGAGATCGATCAGGATCGTATTGGCACGTTTCAGCGCATCACAGAGCGTCGCCAGGCTATCGTGCGGTTCGATCTGGGTGGTGAGCAGCACCGGATCGAGATCGAGCGAACGCACAAAGGCACGTGAGAAGGTGAGCCAGTCCACGTCGGGGAGCGCGGCCACCTGCGCCGCAAAGGTGCCGGTAGCGCCATTGAGCTTGCCCGTCAGACGAACCTCAAGGATCGCCTCGTTAGCGCGGCGCAGGCGCATAAAGAAGACATTGATCTCTTTGCCAAAGGTGGTCGGCGTCGCCGCTTGGCCGTGGGTACGCGCCAGCATGTCGCTCGCGGCTTCAGCATCGGCGACTTCGCGCAGCCGTTCGAGGATACGCGCCAGGGCGGGCAGGATCACCTGATCGCGCGCCTCCCGCACGAGCAAGCCGTAGGCCAGATTGTTCACATCTTCCGACGTGAGCGCAAAATGCACCGCCTCCTTCCACTGCCCTAGATCAAGGCGATCCAATTGCTCGCGTAGCCAATACTCAACCGCCTTCACATCGTGGTTGACCTTACGATCCCAGGCGGCAATCGCCATGGCATCGTCGTCGCTGAACTGACGATAGAGCGCACGCAGCGCCGCCTGCTGGCTGGCATCCAATGTCGGTACAAAATCGATACGTTGTGCCCGCGACAAAAAGATCAGATATTCAATCTCAACCTGCACGCGATAGCGAAAGAGAGCCGCTTCACTAAAGTAGCTCGCCAACGGGGCCAAATCGGCGCGGTAGCGTCCATCAAGGGGCGTCATTGCGCCCAATTGTTGCATTACATCAGACATTGTCTTCCAGTGGGTTGTGGGGGCGGTGGGGGGAACCTAGTTCCCCCGCCTTTCCTTTGGCGGAGAAGGGGGGCGCACAGGAACCCGGTTCCTGCGTCTCCCCCTAGTGGGGGCACGGGGGCCTTTCAGATATACAGTTTTTGCAAAGCTTTGGATGCAGTGTAAAGGGTTTTCTGATGCAAAGCGGAGAAACAACCTGCTAGGTGCGCGCCGTGCAGCCGCCATGGGTAACGCCAAGAATCCAACGGCGCGCACCTGGCAGGTTTCGGGGGCAGCTAAGGACTCGTGAGACCGAGCATGCGGGGCGCGAAAGGCTTTTGCAGGTGACCAACGGCTCATGAGACCTAGCAGGTGGGGCGCGGTAGACTCTTTGGTGTACCACAAGCGGCTGCACGCGCCCCACCTGCCAGGTCTGGGGCGTTGCGATGAGTTGGATGTGCCCGAAGAACTCTTTACATACCAAGAGATTTCCCCTTGCCTCGCTCCACCGCATCAGAATGCGGCGTAGCAAAAAACTGTATACCTGAGAGGG